>JBILBJ010000105.1:0-6508 GCA_044353705.1 Sphingorhabdus sp.
TATCTGCATAATCCGCCGGTGGACCGGGCACGCGATAGCCTTCATCCAGCCATTTGAGCAGATCGCGATCCTTGCATCCCTGACTGCAAAAAGGTTTGGTTTCGGGCTGTTGTGGCTTCCCACATAAAGGGCATTGATTAGCTTTGCGCGACATGCACATGTCCATAGCCTGTGGCATTTTCATCTGCAACAACCGCAACCCCTGCCCCCGCCAAACGCGCGCATTCGGCGCGTAAGTGCGCCCAGCGTTCCGACGACAACAAATGCGCCACCGCAGGGCGGGCCGTTATCGTTCTGTCCCCGAAACCCGATGACCGTGCGGCGCTGCGCAATAACCAATAGGCCTGCGTCTCATCGGACAAGGCGGCAATGCGGGTGCCAAACAGATGATCCAGCACAGAAGGCCGCGGTCGGGCGCGTACGACTTGCATAAGGCCATAGCCATTGATCGCGGTACGTTCGAAGGGACGGCTATCTTTGGCCGACGCGGCGTCGAAGATGCTGGCGATATCCGCGCGCTGGGCTTTGGCCTCCATGGACACAAAATCGATCATGACCATCGCGCCGACCTGATACAGGCGCAGCAGCCGCGCTATTTCCCCGGCAGCGATGCGATTAATGGCAAAGGCATCACCAATACCGTCGACATCGAATACCAATCCGGCCTTCGTGCGTTGAAAGCTGATGATGACATCGCCAATCTGGGAGTAGCCCGCAATGGCGGTGTCAAAGCCCTCATCGATAGCGTGCGGAGCAGTCGAGCCGCCAAACGCCGCCAGACGCTGTTCCCACAGACCATCTTTCGACAAAAGGTCGTCAGGCAAGGAATCGCGCAAACTAACCTCGGGCGGCTTAATGCGTCCAGGCTCGGCAATGGCTTCCCGGGTCACTTCAAACGCCACGTTTGTGCCTTCTGCTGCACCCGTTTTGCTGCGGAGCAAAACTTCGCTGCCATCTTCGGTAATGATATAGGCGCCCGCTGCTGTGCGCCGGTCGACACGGCCCATGCCGCATTCGCCAAGCACCCAATGTGCGTCGCGCTGAATATGGATCTCGACGATTTTACCGTCTTCGATGCGCGCGGCGCGGCGTTCGCCCGGCGCATCATCGCGCCACAGTTCAGGCAAGCGTATAGCCCGAAGCACGCAACAACGTGCGCGTTTCATACAGCGGCAAGCCAACGACGCCCGAATGGCTTCCAGCCATCCAGTCAATCAACGCCTCTGCCCTGCCCTGAATGGCATAGCCACCGGCTTTGCCCAGCCCCTCGCCGCAGGCGATGTAGCTTTCAATTTCTTCGGCCGAGAGCCGTTTGAAGCGCACGATGCTGTCGCAAAGGCGGCTGCGCATCCGTCCGTCCGCGTCAATCACGGCAACCGCGCTCAAGACATGGTGGCGGCGGCCATTGAGCAGTTCCAGAAACCCGCGCTGCATATCGCCATCGGCAGCCTGCGGCAGGATACGGCGGCCCACTGCGACCGTGGTATCACCTGCGATGACAATTTCACCCGCCGAGCGCGGGACAGCGACAGCCTTTTCCTCAGCCATACGCAGCGCGTAGACGCGCGGCACTTCGCCCTTGCGCGGTGTTTCGTCAATGTCCGGCGAAGCTATGCGATCGGGCACGACGCCAAGCCGCGCAAGCAATTCGCGCCGGCGCGGGCTTGATGATGCCAATATGAGTGCAGGGTTCAGACCCAAGGTCTGCCGCCCTTATTTAAAGCGGTACGTGATCCGGCCTTTGGTCAGATCATAAGGGGTGAGTTCGCACAAAACCTCATCACCCACGAGAACGCGGATGCGGTTTTTGCGCATTTTTCCGGCGGTATGGCCCAACACTTCGTGGCCATTTTCCAGCTCAACACGGAACATCGCGTTTGGCAGCAGCTCACGTACTGTCCCGCGCATTTCGAGTAATTCTTCTTTTGCCATTCGGCCCCTTAAATCGTCAAAAATCCAAACTTGGTGCGCCTTTAAACCACCTGTTGGAAAAAGGGAAGCGCTACAGTATATTCACGCTATTGCGACAAAATGCTACAAGGTTCATCAGCGCGCAATGTTGTAATGCGTAATGAAACCCGTGCTTTAACAATATAAACTGAGTTTCTCCCCCCGATGAAAATTTTTCCGTTTAGCGTCATCCTGCTTGCCACGACTGCCGTGCCCGCCATTGCAACCGTTGATGCACAGGCCACCGGCAGCACGGTCGCCATCGCGCAAGATGATGACCAGATAGCTGTTGAAGAAGGCACATCGCGTGAAATTGTCGTGACCGCAGAGCGCATTCGCGGGTCGGTCGATACCGACGTCCCGCCTGTGGAGCAGCTGAACGAAGCCGATATTGCGTCATTAGGCGCATCGTCGTTGACCGATCTGGTCGCGGCGGTTGCACCGCAAGCCAATTCGGGCCGTGGCCGTGGCGGCGGCATGCCGATCATATTGCTCAATGGTCAGCGCGTTTCCGGCTTTCGCGAATTGCGCGATCTGCCACCCGAAGCCATCCGTCAGGTCCAGATTTTCCCCGAAGAAGTTGCGTTGAAATATGGCTATCGCCCCGATCAACGCGTCATCAACTTCATATTGAAAGATAATTTCGCATCCTTCGCCACCGAATTTGAACATGCACAGCCCGAAGCTGGCGGTTTTGGTAGCAATGAATTGGAAGCAACGCTGACGCGCATTGGCGCCAAAACGCGGTTCAACATTGATGTGGAACTGGAACGCGCGACCGCGTTGACCGAAAGCGAACGCGACCTGATTGCCTCCAATGGTTCATTGTTGGCGCGCGGCGGTAACATCAGCGGCCTTGGCCCGAATGGCGTGATATCGCCATCGCTGAACGCTGCGGCAGGTTCGGTGGTCACGCAAGCAGGCGTTCCACTTGGCATTGCCAACCCGACCTTGGCGCAATTTGCAGGCATCGCAAACCGCCTGAACAATAGTGACATCGGCGATGCCCGCACGCTGTTGCCACGCACCGAACGGCTTGAAGTCAATGGCACATGGAGCCGGTCGCTTGGCCCACAGACGGGGCTGTCGCTCAACGCCAATTATGCGCTAAATGGCAGCGCATCCTTGCTTGGCTTACCGGGAACGAGCTTCCTATTGCCCGGCAGCAGCCCCTTTTCTCCGTTCGGCCAGGACGTGACGCTCAGCCGCTATTTCGACACGCCGCGCCCGCTTGAGCGCGAGAGCGAAACGCATGTTTTCCAAACCGGTGGCACGTTCAATCATGTGCTGGGCCGGTGGCGCTGGACGGTGACGGGGAATTACGCACGCACCGACAATGAAACCCGCACCACGCGTAACGCAGACTATACCGCTTTGCGGGCAGGCGTCCTTGCGGGCAGCGTGAACCCGTTTGCCGCTGGCTTTGGGTCGGACCTGTTGTTTCTAGCCCCCGATCTGGCGAGCAGCCTGAACCAAAATCTGGATGTCCGCAGCACCTTGGCGGGTTCCGTGCTCACCCTGCCCGCTGGTGAGGTGCAGACGACATTTGCGTCCGGCTTCACACGCCAGATGCTCGACAGCGAAACATGGCGGTCGGGCGTCACCACAAATGTTGCCCTGCGCCGCAATGTCATAAACCAATCGGTCAACGCCGAAGTGCCAATCACAGGCCGCGATTTCGGCATTGGTTCCACCATCGGCGAATGGTCGATCAACGGCAATATAGGTTTCAGCGACCTTTCGGACTTTGGCCAACTTGTTGAATATGGCGCCGGTCTGCGTTGGGCCCCTGCCCGCAACCTGACATTTCAGGCGTCCATTACGGGTTATAAAAATGCGCCCGGCATTGGACAGTTGGGCAACCCGACGCTCGTGACGCCCAATGTCGCGACCTATGACTTTACCCGCGGCGAAAGCCTGTTCATCAATGTCATAACCGGCGGCAACCCGGCGTTGATTGGTGAAAAGCGCCGCGACCTGATCCTAAACGCCAACTGGACCCCGACCTTTATCAAGGATTTCGCGCTTCAGGCGAGCTATTTCAGAAACAACAGCCGCAATACAACCGCATCCTTTCCATTGCTGACCCCCGAAATTGAGGCTGCGTTCGCAAGCCGCGTCGTGCGTGACGTAAATGGCCGTCTATTGAGCGTTGACCAGCGGCCAGTGAATTATGACCGTGAAACGTCGCAGCGCATCCGCTGGGGCTTTAACGTGTCCGGAAATGTCGGCGCAGCCCCGCCAATGCGCGGGCCCTTTGGCGGTCCTCCTGGTGCGGGCGGCCCACGTGGCCCCGGTGGCGCACCCGGCGCGGCTGCACCCGCTGGCGCGCCGCGTGGACCAAGCGCCGGTGGTGGTGGTCGCGGCTTTGGCGGCGGCGGCTTTGGCGGTGGTGGCCAGCCAAGCCGCTGGAACATCGCTTTGTACCACAGTTACCGTATTCAGGACGAAATCCTGATCCGTCCCGGCGTCCCCGTGCTCGATTTGCTCAATGGATCAGCCACCAGCAGCAATGGCGGCGCGTCACGGCATGAGGTGGAGCTTTCGGGTGGTATGTTCCACAAGGGCTTTGGTTTGCGCCTGCAGGGCACGTACAAGAGCGGTACGACCGCCAATGGCACCGGATTGCCCGGCAGCAATGATCTGCGCTTCAGCGACCTTGCCGCGATCAATGCATTCCTGTTCGTCAACCTCGACCAACAGGCACGCGTTGTGAAGGCGATGCCGTTCCTAAAGGGCAGCCGCGTGACATTCCGTGTCGAAAACATCCTGAACGACATTGTCGATGTGCGTGACCAGAACGGCAAACTGCCGCTGGGATATCAGCCGGGATATATCGACCCACGTGGCCGTGTGTTTGAACTGAGCTTTAGAAAGCGGTTTTAACCACCGCGTTCAGCCCACGCGCAATTTGCGCATTCGCAGGCATCACGCCCGATACCGCCAGCGATAAGCCTTCAATAGTGACGAGGTTAGGTGGCGAAACCGACGGCGACAAAAAACCCCGCCAAAATCGCTTCCGGCGGGGCTTTTTAAACCGTTAATGCGGTTACGTATTACATGGCACCATGGGCCAGTGCCGCCAACAGAAGCAAGGCCACGATGTTCGTGATCTTGATCATTGGGTTTACGGCTGGACCAGCAGTGTCCTTATATGGGTCACCAACGGTGTCGCCGGTAACGGCTGCCTTATGGGCCTCCGAACCTTTGCCGCCATGGTTGCCGTCTTCGATATATTTCTTGGCATTGTCCCATGCGCCGCCGCCCGAGGTCATCGAGATAGCAACGAACAGTCCGCCCACAATCACACCAAGCAGGAGCGCGCCGAGAGCTGCAAAGCCCTCTGCCTGACCTGCAACAGCCGTGATGATGAAATATACCGCAATTGGCGTCAGTACGGGCAGCAACGAAGGAATAATCATTTCCTTGATCGCGGCCTTGGTAACAAGGTCAACTGTACGGGCATAATTTGGCTTGGACTTGAAGGTCATGATGCCGGGGTCGTTCGCGAACTGGTCACGCACGTCCTTCACCACTTCACCCGCCGCACGGCCAACCGCAGTCATGCCCATCGCACCGAACAGGTACGGCAGAAGCGCGCCGAGCAGGAGCCCGACGATGACATAGGGATTTTCAAGGCTGAAATTCACCTGAAGCTCAGGGAAATATTCCCGAAGGTCGGCGGTGTAGCAAGCGAACAGCACAAGTGCCGCAAGACCAGCCGAACCAATGGCATAGCCCTTGGTCACAGCCTTTGTGGTGTTACCAACGGCGTCCAAAGCATCGGTCTTTTCACGCACCGATTCATCAAGACCGGCCATTTCGGCAATACCACCGGCATTGTCGGTGACTGGGCCATATGCATCCAGCGCCACAACCATACCGGCCAATGCCAACATCGCCGTTGCGCCAAAGGCAATGCCGATAACGCCAGCAAGCTGATAGGCGATGATGATACCCGCGCAGATCACAATCGTTGGCATCGCGGTCGATTCAAGGCTGATTGCCAGACCTTGAATAACGTTGGTGCCGTGACCCGTTTCCGATGCCTTCGCAATCGAACGGACCGGACGGTAATTGGTGCCGGTATAATATTCGGTGATCCAGATGATCAGGCCAGTGATGACCAGACCCAGCAACGAACAATAGAATAATGTCCGGCCGGTGAACCCGCCAACATCCGTTTCCATGCCGCCAAGCGCATAGCTAATTGCCCACCAGATCGCAGGAACCGAAAGCACTGCTGTTACAAGGAAGCCCTTGTACATTGCGCCCATGATGTTCGTGCCGCCACCAAGACGGACGAAATAGGTTCCGATGATCGAGGTGATAACGCACACGCCGCCAATCAACAGCGGCAAGCTCATGAGGTTCATGAACAATCCAGTGTCGGTTACGCCCTGCACCAGCAGCGCGATCAAAACCATCGTTGCACCAACGGTAACGACATAGGTTTCGAACAAGTCAGCCGCCATACCAGCGCAATCGCCCACGTTGTCGCCAACGTTATCGGCGATAACCGCAGGGTTGCGTGGATCGTCTTCGGGGATTCCAGCCT
>JBILBJ010000007.1:0-20752 GCA_044353705.1 Sphingorhabdus sp.
CGCGCGTTTCATGGGTTGCAGCAAGCGCCTACCGTGTCGTCTTCCCCATCCGGCCAAAAGCCTCAATTTTGAAGGGGTAGTACCAACATGACCGCAATCGGATTAGACAGCCTGCAAACCCGTTCCACCTTGACCGCTGGCGGCAAAACGGTGGATTATTTTTCGATCAAAAAAGTATCGGAAAAATTGGGTGACGTGTCCCGCCTGCCGTTTTCGATGAAGGTATTGCTCGAAAACCTGCTGCGTTTTGAAGATGGCGGCTTCACCGTTTCGGTGCAGGACGTGCAAGCATTGATCGATTGGCAGAAAGACGCCAAATCGACACGCGAAATTCAATATCGCCCTGCCCGCGTGTTGCTGCAAGATTTCACTGGCGTGCCTTGCGTGGTTGATTTGGCCGCGATGCGCGACGCGATGACCGCGTTGAAGGCGGACCCTTCGAAGATCAACCCGCTCGTCCCTGTGCATTTGGTTATCGACCACAGCGTCATGGTGGACGAATTCGGCCACCCAAAGGCAGCCGAACAGAATGTCGAAATCGAATATCAGCGCAATGCAGAGCGTTATGACTTCCTGAAATGGGGTTCAAAGTCGCTGAATAACTTTAAGGCTGTCCCTCCTGGAACCGGCATTTGCCATCAGGTGAACCTTGAACATATCGCGCAGGCCGTTTGGACCAGCGCAGCCGAAGATGGCACGACCATCGCCTATCCCGACACCTGCGTTGGCACCGACAGCCACACGACGATGATCAACGGCCTTGGCGTGCTGGGTTGGGGCGTTGGCGGGATTGAGGCGGAGGCCGCAATGCTTGGCCAGCCGGTGTCGATGTTGATCCCTGAAGTGGTTGGTTTCAAACTGACCGGCGCGCTTGCCGAGGGCGTGACCGCGACCGACCTTGTGCTTACCGCCACCCAAATGCTGCGCGCCAAGGGCGTGGTTGGCCGCTTTGTTGAATATTATGGCCCCGGCCTTGCGTCGCTGTCACTTGCCGACCGTGCGACGCTTGCCAACATGGCGCCCGAATATGGTGCGACCTGTGGCTTCTTTGGCATTGATGAAAAGACGCTGGATTATCTGCGTCTGACCGGCCGTGCCGAAGACCAGATTGCATTGGTGGAAGCATATGCCAAGGAACAGGGCTTGTGGGCCTATGCCGACATGGCGGACCCAATCTTCACCGACACGCTTGAACTCGACATGGGCAGCGTTGTGCCATCGCTTGCCGGACCAAAGCGTCCGCAGGACAAGGTTGTCCTCACGCAAGTCGACAATGTGTTCAACGACGATCTTATCAACGTGTACAAGCATGACAGCGCAAAGCGCGTCGCGGTTGAGGGCAAATCGCACGATATTGGCGACGGTGACGTGGTGATTGCGGCGATTACGTCATGCACCAACACGTCGAACCCAAGCGTTCTGGTGGCCGCCGGATTGGTTGCGCGCAAGGCGAATGCCTTTGGTCTGAAGCCCAAGCCATGGGTGAAGACATCGCTTGCCCCCGGATCACAGGTGGTGACCGATTATCTCGACCGTGCGGGTTTGACCGCGGATCTGGACGCGGTTGGCTTTAACCTTGTCGGCTATGGCTGCACGACTTGCATCGGTAACTCTGGCCCGTTGGCAGAGCCTATCTCCGCCGCGATCAACGGCCATGACATTGTTGCAGCCTCGGTCATTTCGGGTAACCGCAACTTTGAAGGCCGCGTGTCGCCCGATGTACGCGCGAACTTCCTCGCATCGCCGCCCTTGGTTGTGGCCTATGCGCTTAAGGGCACGGTGACCGAAGACTTCACCACCACGCCAATCGGTCAGGCGACCGACGGTTCGGACGTGTATTTGCGCGATATCTGGCCCACCAATCAGGAAGTGCATGATGTCATGACCGCAAACATCGACCGTTCGATGTTCACCGCGCGTTATGCGACGGTCTATGAAGGCGATGCGCATTGGCAGAAGATTCAGGTCGAAGGTTCGGACACCTACACATGGCGCGCCGGTTCGACTTATGTCGCTAATCCGCCCTATTTTGAAGGGATGAGCATGACGCCCGCGCCCGTGATGGATATCATCGAGGCAAAGCCGCTGGCGATCTTGGGCGATTCCATCACCACCGACCACATCTCACCCGCCGGATCGATCAAAGCGGACTCACCGGCTGGAAAATTCCTTATGGAACATCAGGTTAGCAAAGCTGACTTCAACAGCTACGGCGCCCGCCGCGGCCACCACGAAGTCATGATGCGCGGCACCTTCGCCAACATCCGCATCAAGAACGAAATGGTCCCCGGCATCGAAGGCGGCATGAGCAGCTACAATGGCGAAACCATGCCCATCTACGACGCCGCCATGAAGCATAAAGCCGACGGCACGCCGCTGGTGGTCATCGCCGGCAAGGAATATGGCACCGGTTCGTCCCGCGATTGGGCCGCAAAAGGCACCAACCTCCTCGGCGTCCGCGCCGTCATCGTTGAAAGCTTCGAACGCATCCACCGTTCAAACCTGGTCGGCATGGGCGTTTTGCCACTGCAGTTCATGGAAGGCGAAAGCCGCACCACACTGGGCCTGAATGCAGACGACAGCTTCACGATCACCAGCGTCGGAAAGCTTCAGCCGCGCCAGACGGTTTCCGTCATGGTCACCCGCAAGGACGGCAGCACGTTCAATTTCGACACGCTGTGCCGCATCGACACCGCGAACGAAGTCGAATATTTCATGAACGGTGGCATCCTGCACTATGTGCTGCGGAAGCTGGCGGCTTAAACGCGCGCTAAGATCGACAGCGCCGCCTTCAAATGCGGCGCGTCGATCATTTTTCCGCCTATCTGCAAAACACCCGCTCCGGGGTTAGCCGCGAAGGCATCAACGATGGATTGGGCATGCGCAATCTGCGCGGGCGATGGTGTGAAGCCCGCGTTAATCGACTTTACTTGCGATGGATGAATGGCGAGCATCCCGGTAAAGCCATCCCGCGCCGCGCGCGCGACATAGGCCGATAGGGCAGCCTCGTCGCTGATATTCGGAAACACCGTATCGATTGCCGCAACACCAGCGGCATGGGCCGCGAAGAGCGTCAGGCTGCGCGCTAGCTCGTAAGGCGCGGTGAAGCGGCCATCGTCTTCGCGCGCCGTTGCTGCGCCGACCGCCGCGGGCAAATCCTCCGCGCCCCAAGTTACACCGGCCAGATAGTGCGAAACTTCGCGCAAAGTCCCCAGATCGAAAACAGCACCAGCCGTTTCCGTCGCGATCGGCAAGATCGGCGGGGCTTCACCATCCTGACTGTCCGCCACCGCTGCCGCTTCTGCGCGGAGCCAATGGACCGAACGTGCGCCCTCCGCCTTCGGCAGGACAATGCCGTCCGGCATATAGGGCAAAACTGACGCCAGATCGTCATGCGTCAGATGGCTGTCCTGCGGATTTACGCGGACAAACACCGGCACGGGCCGGTCGCCTGACAAAAACTCCGCAGTCGCTTCACGCGCAGCAACCTTGCGGTCCACCGCGACGGAGTCTTCCAAATCGATGATAATCGCATCGGCACCGCTGGCGGATGCCTTGGCGAAACGATCAGGCCGGTCGCCCGGGACGAAGAGGAGTGAACGCAGTTTCATGGAGGCGACGCCTTTCAACTTCACCGTAGCCCTGAGCCTGTCGAAGGGCGCTTATCGGCGGGGCGTGCTTCGACAGGCTCAGCACGACGGTCTAGATATCAGTCGGCGCTTTCTTTAGCAACGCCGCACGCTCGCAACTGCATACCACCTCGTCGCGCTGGTTGAGGCAACGGTGCAGGAACGTTACAACGCCGGCATCAGGACGCGACTTGCTTTCTTTTAGCCCAATGACCTCGGTTTCGGCACGCAGCGTATCACCGATAAACACCGGCTTAGGCATGATCAGCTTGTCATAGCCAAGGTTCGCCACCAGCGTGCCCAAGGTCGTGTCCCCCACCGACAGCCCGACCATAAGGGCAAAGGTGAAGGTGCCGTTGACGAGGATTTGCCCGAACTCGCTCGCCTTTGCTGCCTCTGCGTCGATGTGCAGCGGCTGCGGGTTATGGGTCATGACCGAGAACAGCAGATTATCGGTCTCGGTCACCGTGCGCCGGATTTCATGGACGATAGTGTCGCCGATTTGCCATTGGTTGAAATATTTGCCTGCCACTGCTCACTCCCGAAACGTCATGCTGAACTTGTTTCAGCATCTTACTTTTTGCCGCCCGACAGTAAGACCCTAAAACACGTTCAGGGTGAAGCGCGGCTATCAATTATTTTTCTTCCACCGCCTCGATCCGCACCAGCAACGCCTCGACCTGCACCTGCGCGCCGGCCTCTGCGTTTAGCTCGGCAACCACCCCGTCAAACGGAGCGGTGAGGCTGTGTTCCATCTTCATCGCTTCGAGCGTGAGGAGTTTCTGACCCTTGGTGACGGCCTGCCCCGCCGCGACATCCACCGCGATGATCCGGCCCGGCATGGGGGAGAGGATGTCTCCGTCATGCGCCGAAGCATGCGCGCCGCCTGCATAACGATAAGGTTCGACCCACCAAGTCTGCCCATTTCCAGTTTGGAAAAATCCGCTTGGAGCGTTCTGGCTGAAAACGAACGGCCTCGGGTCGACATATTCAACAATTGGAATGTCGACTTCAGTGGCAATCCCGTCAACCGACAGAACCGCCTTGTGATTGCGATCACCGTTGAGCCTGAAACCCGCAATTGCTTGATTGCTATACTGCTCTGCGCTCCGCGCCAGATCATCAATATCCGCGTTCTCATCAGGTATCAACGCGTCACCCGCACGCTGGATCAGCCCGGTATCGACATTACCGGACGCAAAATCAGGATGTTCAAGCGCGTTGATAAGAAACGCAGCATTGTTTTTAACCGGCCATATTTTGCTGTCATTCAACGCCCATGCCAGCGACTGTATCGCGCCTTCGCGGTCCAAATCATGGGCGATCATTTTGGCAATCATCGGATCGTAAAATGGCGATACCTCGGACCCCTGACACACGCCTGTATCAATCCGAACACTGCCGTCGAGTTCGAAAAACTCTAGCCGACCGACGCTCGGCAAAAAGCCTTTCGCCGGATCTTCGGCATAGAGCCGCGCTTCGATTGCATGACCATCAATGCTCAACTCATCTTGCCGAAGCGGAAGCGGCTCACCGCTCGCCACGCGCAGCTGCCATTCAACAAGATCAACGCCGGTGATTTCTTCAGTCACAGGATGTTCGACCTGCAACCGCGTATTCATTTCCATAAACCAGACGAGGTCCGGGTCGATGAAGCCCTTGGAAGAATCGGCGATGAACTCGATTGTGCCTGCTCCGACGTAATTGACCGCCTTTGCTGCGCGAACAGCGGCGCTACATATCAATTCGCGGGTATATGGCGTTACGCCCGGCGCGGGGGCTTCTTCGATAACCTTCTGGTGGCGGCGTTGCAGCGAACAATCGCGTTCGAACAGATGGACGATATTGCCATGCGTGTCGCCAAACACTTGCACCTCAATATGGCGCGGGCGCTGGATATATTTTTCGATCAACACATGCGCATTGCCGAAAGACGCCATAGCCTCACGCTGGCAAGAGGCGAGCGCGTCGGCAAAGTCCGCCGCGTCATCGACCTTGCGCATCCCCTTGCCGCCCCCGCCCGCGACGGCCTTAATGAGCACGGGATAGCCAATTTCCGCGGCCTGCTGCCCAAGGAACGCGGGGTCCTGGTTCTCGCCCATATAGCCGGGGGTCACGGGCACGCCCGCCTCGGCCATCAATGTCTTCGCCGCATCCTTCAAACCCATAGCGGTGATGCTGGCAGGCGCGGGCCCGACCCAGATCAGGCCAGCGTCGATCACGGCCTGCGCAAATTCCGCGTTTTCGGACAGAAAGCCATAGCCCGGATGGATCGCGTCCGCTCCGCTGGCTTGTGCTGCGGCGATAATCTTCTCACCCACCAAATAGCTCTCGCGCGCCGCAGACGCCCCGATATGCACCGCCGCGTCGGCTTCCCGCACATGCAGCGCCTTGGCATCGGCATCCGAATAAACCGCGACCGTGCGAATGCCCATGGAACGCGCCGTGCGGATGATCCGGCAAGCGATTTCGCCACGGTTGGCGATAAGGAGGGATTGGATCATTGCGCTTTCTCAACGTGAAGTTGAACCTCTTGGCCGTAGCTCAACTCTAAGGTGTGTCCATCAGGATCCGCGACAAATGCCCAATACCCAACTGGAGGTCCAGATTCCTCAGGTTCACTGACTTTGTAACCAAGTTCTCGCGCCGCTTTTATGCGATCATCCACGTCATCTTTTGATTTCAAACAGACACCCAAATGGCCAAGTGGTCCTAAGGGTGCTTCAACATCTGTACGTTCAATAAAGACGATGGCAAACGCACACTTGAGGTCGGACAACCAAAACACCCGCCCGTTTGGATCCATCCGGTCGTGGATTACCGTCATGTCTGCGAAACGCCGGTAAAACTCGATCGTCTTATCTGCATTTGAGCAAATTAGCGCGATATGGGTAAAGCCAAGGTCAGTCACATCCGGAACACCCCGAAGCGGGGCGCCTCCTCGACGGGTGCGTTTAGCGCGGCGGCGAAGGCCAGCCCCAGCACATCGCGTGTCTGCGCCGGGTCGATAATGCCGTCATCCCAGAGGCGCGATGTCGCGTAATAGGGGTTGCCCTCGTCCTCATATTTCTGCCGGATTGGCGCCTTGAATGCTTCGGCTTCTTCGGGCGTCCATGTCGCCGCATCGCGGTGGACGGTCGCCAGCACGCTCGCCGCCTGCTCGCCGCCCATGACCGAAATCCGCGCATTGGGCCAAGTAAACAGGAAACGCGGCGAATAAGCCCGTCCGCACATGCCGTAATTGCCTGCGCCAAAGCTGCCGCCGATCAGCACGGTGATTTTGGGCACGCTTGCCGTGGCGACGGCAGTGACGAGTTTCGCGCCATGCTTGGCGATGCCCTCCGCCTCATATTTGCCGCCGACCATGAAACCGCTGATGTTTTGCAGGAACAGCAACGGTATCCGCCTCTGGCAGGCAAGCTCAATGAAATGCGCGCCTTTGACCGCGCTTTCCGAAAACAGCACGCCGTTATTGGCGAGGATCGCGACGGGCATGCCCCAGATATGCGCAAAGCCGCAGACCAAGGTCGTGCCGTACAGCGCCTTAAACTCATGAAATTCACTGCCGTCGACCAACCGCGCAATGACTTCGTGCACGTCATAAGGCGCGCGAACATCGTCGGGGATGACGCCGTACAGTTCTTCGGTGTCGTATTTTGGGGGGCGTGGCTCGCGTGCCCCGGCGCAGGCCGGGGTCCAGCCTGATGATGTCTGGGCCCCAGCCTGCGCTGGGGAACACGCTCCACCAAGGTGCGAGATGATATCGCGCACGATGGTCAGCGCATGTTCGTCATTTTCCGCGACATGATCGACCACGCCCGATTTGCGGCCGTGCAGATCGCCGCCGCCCAAATCTTCGGCGCTGATTTCCTCACCCGTCGCGGCCTTAACCAATGGCGGGCCAGCAAGAAAAATCGTGCCCTGATTGCGGACGATGACGCTCTCGTCGGACATCGCCGGAACATAAGCGCCGCCTGCGGTGCAACTGCCCATGACGCAGGCGATTTGCGGAATGCCCTTGGCGCTCATATTCGCTTGATTGAAGAAGATACGCCCGAAATGTTCACGGTCGGGAAAGACTTCGTCCTGATGCGGCAGGTTCGCACCGCCGCTGTCGACCAGATAGATGCACGGCAGGTGATTGGCCTCGGCAATTTCCTGCGCGCGCAAATGCTTTTTGACGGTCATCGGGTAGTATGTTCCACCCTTCACCGTTGCGTCGTTGCAGACGATCATACACTGGCGCCCAGAGACGCGACCTATCCCGCAAATCAAACCTGCGCCGGGAATTTCGCCATCGTACAGGTCATTGGCCGCAAGCTGGCCGATTTCCAAATATGGCGAGCCCGGATCAAGCAACCGCTCGACGCGCTCGCGCGGAAGGAGTTTGCCGCGCGACGTATGCCGTTCGCGCGACTTTTCATTGCCGCCCAATGCGGCCTCGGCAACCTTTGCCCACAGTTCATCGCGCAGCGCTTCGTTCTTCGCTGCGTTGGCGCGAAACTGCTCGCTGTCGCTATTGACGTTTGATGTCAGAACGGGTCCGCTCATTTCAAAACTCCAATGCTTGGCGTGTAGTGCACTTGCGCGCCCGGACCTAAGGGCAAATCAAGCGCCACCCAAGCCATCGTCATGGTGATACCTACCACCATAAAACATAGCGCATAAGGGAGCATCAAAGCCAACAGCGACCCCACACCAAAATCCTTATCCCAGCGGCGCGCGAAAGCGAGGATGAGTGGAAAATAGCTCATCAGCGGCGTCATGATATTGGTATAGCTATCACCCATGCGATAGGCTGCTGTGGTCATTTCGGGGCTGATCCCAAGCAGCATAAACATCGGCACCACGACGGGCGCAAGCGCGCTCCACTTGGCGCTGGCCGACCCAATAAACAGATCGAGTATCGATGACAGCAACAGCACGCCGACCAACAGGAATGGCGCGCTTAAACCCATTTCGCGCAGCACAAAGGCACCGTCAATTGCTAAGATTGGTCCCAGACGCGACCAGTTGAACATCGCCACGAAATGCGCTGCGAAAAAGACAAAGACGATATAAGGCGCCATCGAACGGATGCCATCCTGCATCATGCCCAGCGCGTCACTGCTGCTTTTTACGGTACCAGCACCAAGGCCAAATGCCATACCGGTGCCAACGAACAGGAAGAAGAAACCGGCGACCAATGCAGAATAAAAAGGCTGCATCTGCGCTGTGCCCTCTTTGGTTTCATCCAATAACGGCGAATAACCGGGAAGCAGTGTCAGCGCCGCGAACAGGCCAATGATAACGATCGCAGCGAGCCCTGCGTTACGGAGCCCTCTTCTTTCTTTTGCCGTTATTTCGGACTTGGCGAGTTCGGCTTGAATTTCAGCATCAGGCTCTTTGCCCCACGCGCCCAACCTCGGTTCAATGATACGGTCGGTCACGAACCAGATGGTCGGGGTGAACAGGAACACGATGGACAATATGAACCACCAGTTACCAACAGGGTTCATGGTCCAACCCGGTTCGACAATACGGGCAGCCTCCTGCGTAAAGCTGAAAAGCAGCACGTCGATCTGTCCGGGCGTGATGTTGCCCGCATAACCACCCGAAACTGCAGCAAATGCAGCGGCGAGACCGACAAGCGGATGACGGCCAACAGCGGCATATAAAATCGCCGCAAGCGGGATGAACACCACATAGGCAGCATCTGACGCGTGGTGTGATACCATGCCGATGACAGCGACCAGAGGCGTCATCAATACGCGCGGCGCATTACGCAGCGAACCGCGAATCAGCGCCGAAAATAAGCCCGATTTTTCGGCGACTGACGCGCCCAACACAATCGTCAGTACCAATCCCAACGGCGCAAAGCTGGCCATCGTCTTGGGCATTTCGGTCAACAGCCGTGCGATATTTTCTTCGTTGAACAGGCTCGTCGCGCGATAAGTCAGCACGCCATCCTTCAACTCGCCCCATTGTGGCGCTTCCGTCCCGGAATAGGGCAAGGATGCGGTCCAACCCAACCACGCGCCAAGCGCTGACAATCCCATCAGAAACAGGATCAACCAAACGAAGATCATGATTGGGTCAGGCAGTTTATTGCCCAACCGTTCAAAGGTCGCGAGGAAGCCGCTCGGCGGCGCTATAGGATTGCTACTCATGACGCATCTATAGCGCGGCCGGTCCGCATTGGAATACGTAACCTATTTACGCGAAACGGTTCTGTAGTTCCAGCAACTTCATCGCCGCAATGGCAGCCTCGCCGCCCTTGTCTTTCTGCTTGGGATCAGCGCGGACGATGGCTTGTTCTTCATTCTCGACGGTGAGGATGCCGTTACCAATAGCGATGCCATCCATCGTCAACGCCATGATGCCGCGCGCACTTTCGCCAGCGACGATTTCAAAATGATAGGTTTCACCGCGAATAACGACACCGATGGCGACAAAGCCGTCATATGTTTGCGCTTCGGCGGCCATGGCAATCGTGCCCGGAATTTCGAGCGCACCAGGAACGGTGATAACCTCAACCTCATGCCCCTTGGCTTTCAGTGCGGCTTTCGCGCCGGCGACCAGCATATCGTTCAAATGGTCGTAGAACCGCGCTTCAACAATTAAAAACTTTGCCATTATTATCCTGCTCCCAAAACGATTGCGACGGCACCAGATACGATCAATAATCCGGAGGCGATGCGCCATTGATCCAAACGCTCTTTTAGCATCAGAGACGCCAAGACAAGCGCAATTAATACGCTGGATTCGCGAATGGCCGACACTACGCCGACCGGAGCCAACCGGACCGCGAACGACCATGTCGCAAAAGAAATCAGTGTCAGCAAACCGGATTGCCACCCCATGGGCCATGCCGACCGCAAACGGGGCACGGCATCCCCCCGAAACCGCCACGCCAAATAGATCGGCAGCAAAATGCCGTCGGTCACAAAAAGCCAAGCCAGAAAGGCAACGATGTTGTCCGCTTCGCGCATGCCCTGCGCCGCTAATAAACTATATATGATTGTCGTGAGCCCGGTGAACGCTGCCGCGCCCCACCCGCGACGGCTCATGCCCCGACCAAGCGCGAGCGCCAGTATCCCGAATGTTATTGCAAAAATACCGAAAATTGCAGGGGTGGTCAGTGTGTCGCCAAGATAGAAAACCCCCAACATCGCCATAGCAAGCGGCACCACCCCGCGCGCCAACGGGTAAGCATGGGAAAAATCGCTGATTTCGTATGACACAACCATCGTAAGTTGGTTGATGAAACTCAGCAGCGCAAAGCCCGCGAGCAACAGCCATAGATTAAGTGACAGGTTTCCAGCCCATAGCGCCACGGGCAAGGCCAAAGCTGCACACAGCAAGGCCGAGCAGACGCGCACCGCCAACTTGTCTTCACCTGCCTTTAAAAAGGCGTGGGACGTGGCCGCTGTAAAGGCGGAGATCCCTGCCAAAGCAAGGCCGGCGCTGACCGACACGGGATTACTCGCCTCCGGTGCCGGGAATAGCTCGCTCGCCTACAATGGAAAGGCCATAACCTTCAAGGCCAACCAGTGTGTGATGCGTGTTGGTCAGCAAAATCATGTCATGGACACCCAGCTCGGTGAGGATTTGCGCGCCGCCGCCATAATCGCGCAGCTCTTCAATTTCGGGCGCGCCAGCCTGCTTGCCTTCGGCGCGAAGCTGCATGAAACGCGAAACCAAACCCTTCATCGGCTTGTTTATCACGACGATTACGCCAGCGCCTTCAGCCGCAATGGCCTCCATCGAGCGCGAAAGAAGCCCGGAACGCTCGTTTTCTTCGCCGAACACATCCACAAACATCGACATGGTGTGCATACGGACAAGTGTCGGCTTTTCGGGATCAATGCGGCCCTTCACGAGCGCCATTGTCTCGTCGCCCGTGGCTTTGTTGTAGAAGGTCATGGCGGTCCAGTCCCCGCCCCACTTGCTTTGAAACTTCATTTCCGCGCGCTTTTCGACCAGATGGTCATGCTGGCGACGATAGGCGATCAGGTCGCGGATTGTGCCCATTTTCAAATTGTGCATGCGGGCAAACGCGACAAGGTCATCCATCCGCGCCATGGTGCCATCGTCCTTCATGATCTCACAGATCACGCCCGACGGGTTGAGACCAGCAAGCCGGCTGATATCGACCGCCGCCTCGGTATGCCCTGCCCGCACAAGAACGCCGCCATCGCGCGCGGTCAGCGGGAAGACATGGCCGGGGGAAACAATGTCGTCGGGCCCCATGGAGGCATCGACAGCCACCGAAATCGTGCGCGCCCGATCAGCGGCGCTAATGCCGGTCGTGACGCCCTCACGGGCTTCTATGGACACTGTAAAGGCAGTCTGCATGCTCTCGCGGTTCTCGCGTGCCATCGGCGTCAGGCCAAGCTGCTCGCAGCGCGCCTTTGTCATCGAAAGACAGATCAGGCCACGGCCGTGGGTCGCCATGAAGTTGATCGCGTCCGGCGTTGCCATTTGCGCTGGAATGATAAGGTCGCCTTCATTTTCGCGGTCTTCATCGTCAACGAGGATATACATGCGGCCATTGCGGGCTTCTTCGATGATTTCTTCGATCGGAACGAGCGCTGGCGTGTCATCGTTCGAAAATAGATAGCTTTCCAACTTGCGCAGCGTTTCCGCTGTTGGATTCCAGCCTGCGTCATCCAGATCACGCAAGGTATTGGCATGAAGGCCCGCAGCGCGCGCCAGCCCTGAACGGGACAGACCGCCCTCGTTGACGAGATTACGAAGCTTTTCAATTAACTGGGTGGACATATGACCTCCAACATTCGCAGAATAGCGAAACATGATTCGCTATTTTCACACTGCAATGTGATTGTCAAAGCATGAATCACATTGATGTGTTAAGGAGAGTGTCATGGCGCAGACAATATGGGTAAACAAAGCGAAGCTTTCGGAAAATATGGTCCATGATGCCGACCTGCCCATATTGGCAGATGGCGCACTCCGGCTGAAAATCGAAAGCTTCTCGGTAACCGCAAACAACATCACATATGCCGTCATTGGCGATATGTTCGGATATTGGAACTTCTTTCCGGCTGAAGGCGCTTGGGGCGTCGTTCCCATGTGGGGACATGCGGTGGTCACAGAATCCCGCCACGCCAAAATCTCCGTTGGTGAGCGCGTGTACGGTTACCTGCCTATGGGCACGCATTTGGACGTCTTGCCCGGAAAAGTGAGCGCCAGCGGCTTCACCGACACCGCCGCACATCGGCAGCCCATGAGCCCGATCTATAACCAGTATAGCCGTATCAACGCGGACCCCGAGCATGATGCGGCCAAAGAGGCGGAGCGCATGCTATTTGGGCCACTGTTCAAAACGGGTTTTCTCATTGAAGCCATGTTCCGCCGCGAAGATTGGTTCGGCGCGCAGAATCTGGTCATGACCAGCGCGTCGTCAAAAACATCCATGAGCCTCGCGAGCGTTGCGAAGGACCTGTCGCCGTATATCAAGCGGATTGGCCTGACATCAAAAGGCAATGTCGCCTTCGTTGCCAATTCGGGACTCTATGACGAAGTCATCGCTTATGATGACGTTGGCAATTTGCCGGCTGCTGCCTCGGTAGCCGTTGATTTTGCCGGCAACAGCGGATTGCTGCGCGGCATTCATAACGCCCTTGACGAGCATCTAAAATATAGCTGCCTTGTCGGCGCAACGCATGTCGATGCGCGCGGCGCGAACAGCCCGGGCGGCAATGGTGACACCATGCCGGGCCCCAAGCCCATTCTTTTCTTCGCGCCCGACCACGCCGTCGCCACCATTCAGGAACTTGGTCCAAAAGGCTTTGGCGAAGCGGTTGCCACAAGCTGGAAAAGCTTCCTTCGCGCCGTAGACGGTGTCGTGGAAATCGATGAACGCAGGGGAATAACGACAGCCATTCCCGCGTTCACCGACACACTTCAGGGCAAAGCAGATCCCGCAATCGGGATTATCATTCGTCCTTAAAAACCCGGCCATCCTTCATCACAAACTTCACCGCTTTCAAAACGGTTACGTCTGATGTGGGATCACCTGCAACGGCAATAAGATCGGCAGCTTTGCCGGGTTCAAGGCTGCCCACTTCCTTCTCCACGCCCAACAAGGTTGCCGCGTTCATCGTCGCAGCCTGGATTGCCGCGCTGGCGGGCATGCCATGCTTGACCATCAGCTCGAACTCGTCAGCATTCTTTCCATGTTTTGAGACACCGGCATCTGTCCCGAACGCGATTTTGACGCCGGCAGGATAGGCCTTTTCAAGACTTTTGCCCGTTACGCCAATGCGCCATTGAACCTTTGCCAAGACGTCTGGCGGATAGGCATTGGGGTTCGCCGCAAGCCGTTCGATGTAGCCATTCACGGTTGAGAGCGTCGGGACATAATATGCGCCCGCCGTTTTGAACAATTTGATGGTCGCATCGGTCAGCATCGTCCCGTGTTCGATAGAGTCGGCGCCAACGGCAAGCGCTGCATTAACGCCATCATCACCATGGGCGTGCACGGCAACTTTCTTGCCATACAAATGTGCGGTATCGACCAATGCCTTAACTTCATCGTCGAACACTTGCCGGCTGAGGCCCGCGCCAATGCGACTGTTAACGCCGCCCGTTGTCGCAATTTTGATAACATCTACGCCGCGCCGAATTTGCTTACGCACAGCCTGACGGCAGCTTTCAACACCATCGCACAAATTGTCTTGGTCGATACTGCTATGCAGATCTTCCGAAACCGAAAGTGTCGCATCCATATGTCCGCTGGTCGTCGAAATCGAACGCCCGGCATCGATGATCCGCGGCCCGGGTAGTTCGCCGGCTGCAACAGCATCACGCAGCGCCAAAGTCGCGCCGCTGCCATCGCCTAAGTTACGCACGGTGGTGAAACCCGCCATCAGCGTCTTTTTTGCGTTTCCTGCGGTGCGGTATGCGGCACGCGCTGGACTATCGGTCACAGCCTCAATCAAAGCGGCATTGCCGCCCGCATCGCTACCGAGATGCACATGGCTGTCGATCAATCCGGGAAGCACAAATTTGTCCTTCAAATCGATCAACTTTGCGCCTGCTGGTCCGGCCTGATGCCCAGCCAAAATCTCGGCCACCTTGCCATTGCGAATGATGACAGTGGACGGACCGCGCGGCGGCGTTCCAGGTTTATCGAGCAATTGCCCGGCATGGACGACCGTGACTTGGTCTACCGTCTGGGCCGCGAGGGGAGAGCTTGCCAACAACGCAGCACTCAGTGAAACAAAAGCAAATATCTTCATTCAATCAAACTCCCCTATTGGCCATACAACGCGACCCCGCTGGCGGTGGATCTTGCGGTGGCCCGGCAAAACATTGTGCAATGGCCATCCACTGATGCGCGACTTCTCCGGTGACTGCAAGCGACGTATCGGCAATGTTGCGGCATTGCGTGACAACCTGACAAAATTCGGTTGCGCTGCCCGTAATCATCCCACTGTCCGACGCCTCGCCATATTCCCATATCGCCCCTGAAGGCGCAGTAAGATGAACCTGTGGCATTGGCCCGGGCGGGTCTTGCCGCCGGTTTTTCCACGTAAAGCCCCATGTATTAACGCCCAACCGGACGATATTGCCAATCCGGTCCGTGTCCTGACGTACGACGCCCAGAACATCGTAGACAGCCTGCGCATGTGCCCATGTTTCCATGAGACGCGCGGTTATCGAACTCAAGGCACTCATATCCGGTCCGACCCATTTCAGCCGCAGTTTCGGATCGGCATTGGCGAAAGCCGCAGCAACGGCCTCAGTCCGTTCCAGCCATGCCTGCAGTAAAGCCTGTCCCGAAATTCCGTCCAGATAGGATGCCTCAAAAGCAGGTAGTTTTCCGCCCCGGACTCCCGCCATCATCGCGGTAACAAATGCGCCAAATGCCGCTTCATCCTGCAACGACAGGTCCACCGCGATATTCCAGACATGCAAATGCCGGACGATGGTGTTGATTGTCCATCCCTTGAACTGCGTCTGCGTTTCGAAATCAGAATCGGACAGCGCAGCAAGAAGCCCTGCCAATGCTTTGCTCTCTTCCAAAAAGTCGGTTGCCTGTTGCATGACCATCACCCCATAAATCCGAACAAATGTCCCGCCACTTTGCGCATCTGTATTTCCTCTGCACCTTCGGTAATTCGGTAGCGCCGATGGTGGCGGTAGATATGCTCGAACGGCTTATGCCGTGAATAGCCAATCCCGCCATGCACCTGCATCGCGAAATCCGCGGCATTGCAGACCAAGCGGTTCGCTTTGTAGTTACACATGCTGACTTTGTCCGATAACCGCACTGCGACTTCAGGCTTGGTCATGCTGTCCATTTCGGCGGCCGTTTTATAAATCAAAAGGCGCAGCATCTCCGCGTCGGTTTGCAGTTCAACCAAGGGGAACTGAATGGCCTGATTTACCGCAAGAGGTTTGCCAAAGGGCTTGCGTGCACGCGCGTACTTCACCGCTTCATCAATGCAATATTGGGCCGCGCCGAGCGAACTTGCCGCTTGACGAATACGGTTCTCGTGCACAAAATGCTGGGCAACAGCCAGACCATTGTCCAATTCCCCAAGGATGGCGCTTTCCGGCACCCAGACATCGGTATATTTTACCTTGGGGTGGTCGGTGGGCATATTGAACGTCCACATATATTCGCCAATTTCAAATCCTGGCGCGTCGGTCGGCACAACAAAGCAGGTAATGCCGCGCGCTTTGCCATTTTCACCGCTGGTGCGCGCGAAGGTCATCACATGCGATGTATAGGGCAGCCCGGTCGTCCACATCTTGTTGCCATTGATGCGATAGCCTGCAACGCCGTCACGCATTTCGGGCACGGCGCGCGTATCCATATGCGTTGCGTCGGAACCATGATCTTCTTCGGTCAGGCCGAAGCTCCAACCCATTTTGCTCTCGAGCATCGGCGGAATAAACGCGGCCTTTTGTTGCGGCGTTCCAAAATCACGCAGCATCAACACCTGCACAAGATTGCCGACAATGCTGCTTTCGTTCTGCAGGTCGTTATGCAGCCCTAAGCCCTTGTGCGCCAAATGATGCCGGATGACCGCCATCGCCAGATTGGACCCATTTTTACCGCCAAATTCTTCTGGGATAGCAAAGCGATAATGCCCGGCTTTGTCCGCCACCTGCCGCATTTCGGCCAGCAATGCCCACCAATCGGCACGCGGGTGGCCGTCATTATCCCAATCGGTCCGCGCATTTTCGCGGCGATGATCAAAGAAACGTATATTGTCGTCGCGCGCTTCAATCGGCTTGATCTCACGATCAATAAACGCGTCAAGTTCGGCCAGATAGTCGGTGATCTCTGTTGGAATTTCGAAGAGCATTAGATTGTCCATTTTTTTCTGGCCGCGGCCAAGCCTGCATATTTGGGTTGGTCAGCCGCAAGTTTGGCGAGCGATTGCGTTTTTAATTGCACCAGCAGCCCCGGCGTTGCCAGAGATTTTCGACCTGCCAATAAATCATCGGAAAGCGACTTATCATGCACGTTTAAGGGCGCAGTAACTTCGCGCTGTAACATGCCCAGTGCGTTCACGGCGATGGCAGCCATGAAACGGTCACGTCCCTTTGCCTGTGGTTTGATATCAGTCTCAATCCAATGCGCGAGTGCCTCCAGCATTTCTGTTGCGGATGGTTCACCAAGCCGGCGAGGCGCTGCAGGCGACGGCAGCGTAATTGGGCCGCGTTCGGCCTCAGGCGCATCGTCTTCCAATAGCATGAGCAAATCAATTTCGGTTTCCGAAGTCCGCCGTCCAATGACGGCACGCTCTAACGCTTCATCAAGGCCACTGCGCCAGATATCGGCCATTTGCAGGCAGCAGACGCCCCACCACAATGTCGAATAGATAAGCCACCACCGGAAACGTTCCGGCTCGACCGATGTACCGCTCACGCGTTCATAGGCGGCGAAAAGTTCGTCCAACGGGCCAATGCCAAATGCGGGCCGGTCAATATATCCGAACCGCCAGCTGTTAATGCAGCCAAAGGCGAGATCCTGATGCCGGTCACCCAGATGCGCCAATTCCCAGTCGAGGACAGCGGCGAGACCATGAGCATCCACCATGATATTGCCCATGCGAAAATCGCCATGAAGCAAGACGGCGGGAACTGGCGGAGGCAAATGGTCCTCAAGCCATTTAAACGCCAGCGCCATCACCGGGCGATCCCCGCCAAAGTTGATGAACCGTCCCTGCAACTCGGCCAGCAAGCTCTCCGCGCTCGTTTCGGGTAACTGAGGCAGCTTATCAGACCGCACCGCATGAATTGCAGCGAGTTCGCGGGCAAAGTCATTCAACAACCCCGGCGGAGCGTTAGGCAAGATTTTTGCCGGGTTAGCCTCGGCCTCCACACGGCGCATCACATAGCCGGTTCCAAGATTATCAGCAGCGTTTACCTCACCCAGTACTTCTGGCGCCTTCACGCCCGCCGCAAAGGCCGCGCGAACGACAGCAGCCTCCACGTCATGGCCATAGGTTCGCCCTGCCATCATGTCCGCCGATGGTGAGCGACGCAGCACATATCCCTGCCCCGCATAATTAAACGACCAGCTTTCCATGTTCGCGCCGCCTGTCAGCCGGACAAGGTTTTCAACGTCGGTGTTTCCTCCGAACACCCTCCGCGCAAAGGCCGTGACCAAAAGGGCGATGTCGTCGCTCAAACTGGTCGCCTCTGCCAATATGCGAATATGCCGTCCTGTAACTGTCGGATATGCTCTTGCGCCTGTGGCCCAGTCCATTCGCCCTGATAGTCGGTGCGCCCTGTCCACCACCCCTGTCCCGGCAAGCCGTCGCCTTCGCGCACCACGAGCACGGCAAGCGCTGGCCTGCCTTCGGCAATCGTAATTTGGTCAATCTTATCCAACGTCTTGCAGACCGCGCGCATCTTGGGCCGTGTAAACCGGAAACCAAGGTTTAGCAGCAACTCAGAATAGCTTATTGCCCGGCCATCGCGTGCGCATTGCTCGAGAATAATCTTAATCCGCGCAACATCGTGCAGCGCGGAAACATCCGCCGCGGGATCGCTCAGGAATTCTTCTAAGACAGGATCCAAAGCAGCGCCTACGAATAGTCGTTGCGCATATCATTCATCACGTCGTGGAATTCTTCCATGACTTCGTCGATGATTTGTTTCGAAGGCTTCACCGTATCAATGCGTCCAGCAACTTGACCGGACAGCGCAATCGCGGCCTCCATGTCACCGCCAAAGTACAAATCGAGCACGCCGCGCATTTCGCCCATGATATTTTCCGAAGGCGTCACATCCAGCTTTTCCGTCCGGTCGGTTCGCAGCGCACGCAATGCAGGGCCCGGGCCATGGCGGTTCAGGAACAGCGTGTCGGTTTCCTTGGCGTTAATGATCGCGTCTTTCCAGTTTTGGTGAACTGGGGATTCCGCCGCACTGACCATCCGCGTGCCCATTTGCACCGCTTCTGCGCCTAGCGCGAACGCCGCCGCCATCGTCCGTCCACAGACCATTCCGCCGGCTGCGACGATCGGCACGTCAACCTTGCTCCGGATGAGCGGCAACAGGACCATGAGCGCAACATCTTTGGGATTTTTAAACCCGCCGCCCTCGCCGCCTTCGACGACCAAGCCATCGACACCCGCCTCAATCGCCTTCAACGCGCCTGCCAAAGTCGGAACAACGTGAAAGACGGTTAGACCCGCAGCCTTTAACGGGCCGCAATATTTGTTCGGGTCGCCAGCAGAAGTCGTGACAAATTTAACGCCCTGATCGACCACGAAATCCACGATGCCGGGATCGCGGACAAAGGCTTGCGCAATGTTCACGCCAAAGGGCTTGTCCGTCAGTTCGCGCATCTTGATGATTTCCGCGCGCACTTCCTCCAATTGGCCGGAGGACGTTTCAATGATCCCAAGTCCACCGGCGTTTGAAACGGCCGAAGCCAGTTGCGCCCGCGCGATCCAGCCCATGGGTGCCTGAATGATGGGATATTCAACGCCAAGCAATTCGGTGATGCGGTTCTTAATCGGTTTCATGATGTCAGCGTCCAATCTGGCTTGTGCGGATATTGAGTTGGCCGGCGAGGCCAGCTTTGCGATGCACTTCAATCGCCCGATATTCCGGGGAAGACATCATTTTCTGCATGGCCGCCAGTGAAGGATATTCGACCAACGCAACCATGTCCCAAAGTTCTTCAACCTCGCCAATCATCAGGCCGGTTACGGGGCCGGCATAAATCTGCTTGCCATCGACGGCGGCGAGACACGCCTGAATACCCTTGCCATAACGGGCATACGCCTTTGCACCACTAAGGTCAGCATCGCTGCCATCGGCATATTCTGCGGTCTCTTTAAATTTCAGAAGATTGACCATCACAAAGGGGCCATTTTCAGGACCGCCGAAAAAGGACGTGACTTGCTCCGTGCCCGGAAAAACGGCGTTCTCGACCCGCATTGTTGTTCTCTCCCCCAAAATTTAATCACCTGCTTAAATCAGAGGAGGCGTGTTGTAAAAGCGATTATGTGCGGGTCGTTACATTGCCGTGATGACGTTAAGCTCGAAGCCCGATAAGAGCGACTAAGACACGATTTTCATGTGCGATCCGGTTACCGATTGGGTCGCCATCTTTTTACCCAGCCCTTGAAACACGGTATCCACGATCATGGCCAGTTTGGTAACGCTCAGCTTCGTCGTCCCGATGTAAAAAAGCATGTCGGGGTTTGTATAACAATGCAGCATTTGGTTGATGAACGACACCGCCTCATCAATAGACAGGCCTTCGAAATAGCCCTGCTCCATAGCCTCAGCCACGATGATCGCGAGATAATGGTCGCCAAGGTCCACATAACCGCGCACCACTTCGAAATGCTGCTGACCAATTTCCAGATAGCTTTTTAACAGTTCGGGCTCGGCCTCAAACTGCTCGACCGAGGCTAAGTAGCGCCGGGCAAAATATTGGTACATTTTTTCACGAACCGGCAAGTCGGACTCGGTGACTTCCACCATGATGCGGATTTTTTCCGCGAAGAAACGCTCGGCTACAGCCTCCAGCAAAGCTTCCTTATTGTCGAAAAAGCGATACAGATTTGACGGTGACATACCCGCCGCTGCAGCCAAATCGGTCATGGAAATATCGACCGAACCGCGTTTACGGACGAGGT
>JBILBJ010000106.1:0-6478 GCA_044353705.1 Sphingorhabdus sp.
CCAAGCGTAAGGCGCATTGAAGGCAGCGGATGCGCTTTCCATCACGCGGTGGCCATAACCTGTTGCTTGACGGATGATGACACCGAGGAAGTGTATGCAATCTATCCACATCCAGCGCCTTATCGCTTTGCCCTATTTTGTTTTGGGCGGCTGGTGCTTGTTTGCACCGCATATGGTCGAACGGATGACAATCAATCCGGAGTATCAACATTTGAGCGCGACCAGTGCGCTCTTTATTGGTTGTTTCGGCGCACAAGCCGTTTTGGGCGGCCTGTTCATTTGGTTTAGCCGATTTACCCGCGCATCGTTTGTTGCTTACACCGTCGCGCTGCTGCCCTTCTTCGGCTTCAACTATTATTTTTTATATTAATTGCCGATTTTAAACCGCTGGATGGCATTAGATTTCGGATCGAATGCCGCGATGTTTATGTTGAGTATCTGGGGATGGCGGATGAAGATCCGCGAAGAGGCCAAATTATAGGTGGAACCAATAAAATGGCAGGAGTTGGGGGACTCGAACCCACGACCCTCGGTTTTGGAGACCGATGCTCTACCAACTGAGCTAAACTCCTGCACTCCGCTTTTCAGCGAAGAATTGGGCCCTTAACGCCGATATGCGAACGGGGCAAGCCTGCTTTCGCACACCCGCCCCGTTCTTGCATGATATTTTCGGAAATTTAGAAGCTCATCTCGTCATACACGCGGGAGATGTCACCGGCCCATTCGCCGTGATATTTGTCGAGCAATTGTTCGGCCACGGTCTTGCCGCTGGCAACGATCTCGCGCAGCGGGTCCAGAAAGCCGGTTTCATTGTCGCCACTGGCATTCAGGCAGTTGCGTGCGGCAAGTCCTGACGACGAGATGTCAAGAATGCGTCCCGCAAGATCCAGCAACTTGCCGCCACCCGGTATCGCTGCGTTCAGGCCCTGCGCTGGCACTGCACTGCGTAGCGTTTCGCGTTCTTCCATCGTCCAATGCTTTACCTCGTCCCAGGCAGCATCAAGTGCGCCTTGATCATACAGCAAGCCGACCCAGAATGCGGGCAGCGCACAGATGCGGTTCCATGGACCGCCATCCGCGCCGCGCATTTCCAGGAAGCTTTTCAAGCGCACTTCGGGAAAGGCGGTCGACATATGGTCTTCCCAATCGGAAACCGTCGGTTTTTCGCCCGGCAGTACCGAAAGTTCGCCCTTCAAAAAGTCGCGGAAATCCAGCCCCGATGCGTCGATATATTTGCCGTCGCGGTACACGAAATACATCGGCACCTTCAGCATATAGTCGACATATTGTTCATATCCGAAGTTCTCATCGAATACGAACGGCAGCATGCCCGTGCGCTGCGGATCGGTGTCGGACCAGATGTGACTTCGGTAGGAGAGGAAGCCATTTGGCTTGCCTTCCAAGAATGGCGAGTTTGCGAACAACGCGGTCGCCAGCGGCTGAAGCGCGAGCGAGGTGCGGAACTTGTGCGCCATCTCGGCTTCGCTTGAATAATCAAGATTGACCTGAATCGTGCACGTGCGCAGCATCATGTCGAGGCCCATGCTGCCCACACGCGGCATATGGCGCAGCATGATGTCATAACGGCCCTTGGGCATGATTGGCAATTCCGCCCGCGTCTTGTCGGGCCAAAGCCCAAGGCCCAAGAAGCTTGTGTTGGTCTTGTCACCAATGGCTTTCACTTGCTTCAAATGGCGCCCGGTTTCCGCGCATGTCTGATGCAGGTTTTCCAGCGGGGCGCCGGATAGTTCCAACTGCCCTGCGGGTTCAAGGCTGACGGCGCCATCGGTGCCGGTCATCGCAATCACCTTGCCGTTTTCGTATACAGGTTCCCAACCAAATTCGGTCATGGCCATCAACAGATCGCGGATGCCGCCTGGTTCGTCATAAGACGGTGCGTGATGATCCGTCCGGTTATAGACGAATTTTTCATGTTCGGTGCCAATGCGCCAGCGGTCCTTGGGCTTTTCGCCCTTGGCAATCGCGGCGATGAGTTGATCGCGCGTTTCAATGACGGGATCTTCGCGGTCCGAAACAGTTTTTGTGCTCATGCGCGCGGTTTAGAAATGTAGCGTCTATATTGCCAGAAAATTCCGTCGGCACGGTTACGGAGCGTCGGCAAAGGCGCAAAGCCGTGCGCGTGCAGCATCACAGGCTATTAAGCCGTCCAATCGCCATTTTGGGACATCCACACAGAAATCGCGGCAACCGCGGCCGTATCGGCGCGCAGGATGCGCGGGCCCAGTGACACCGGCCGTGCACAAGGATGCGCGCGAATTGCGGCATTCTCACTATCGGTAAATCCGCCCTCTGGTCCAATCAGGACAGCGCCGGGGCCGGGACGGATCGCGTCCGAAAACGGCTCACCGCCGCGCTCGTCGCAGAAATATAGGGTCCGGTCGGCTGGCCATTGGCCCAGCAGTGCGTCGATGCGCCCAAGCGGGTCAATCACGGGCAAGGCTGTCCGCTCGCATTGTTCTGCGGCCTCAATCATGTGCGCGCGCAGCCGGTCTTCTTTCACCTTGTCGACAACACAGCGCGCCGTCAGCACAGGCACAAATCGGGCAACGCCAAGCTCGCAGGCTTTTTCGGCGATCCAGTCAAACCGGTCTTTTTTAATGAGCGCCTGACAAATCCACAGATCAGGAGTGAATTCGCGGTCGCGCAATTTGGCGTCCACGGTCAGAACAAGGTCGCGTTTGTGCGTTTCGGTGACGGTCGCCAGATATTCGCCCGAAACATCATCGAACAATTTGACGGGTGCGCCCTCTTTCAAACGCATCACGCCGATCAGATAATGGGCGCTGTTACCGCTGATGTTTAAAGTCGCGCCTTCGGCCAACGGCTGTTCGACAAACAGCCGCGGCGTTGATTTTGGGGGCCAGGCGGGTGTTGCGGGCATGGCGCGTGCATAAACACAAAAGTCCGTGCCGTCATCTGCCAACTTCCAGATGACGAACGGGATAAATTTTGGCAGGGCATACCTATGACCACGCAACTTGTGCCCGACAGCGAATATACCGGCATTATGAAACTGCTCCCGGCAAAGCTGCGGGGCTTTGCGTTATTGGCACGTTTTGACCGGCCGATCGGCTGGTGGCTATTATTCTGGCCATGCGTGTTCGGTTTGGCGCTATCGGGCGGGCTGATTGCGCGTTGGGATTTGGCGTTGTGGATGTTGCTTGGCGCTGTGGCGATGCGCGGCGCGGGCTGTGTCTATAATGATATCATTGATCGTGACTTGGATGCGCAGGTTGCCCGCACGGCAAACCGCCCACTGGCCAGCGGGTTGATTTCACGCAAGGCGGCATGGGCGTGGCTGATGCTGCTGGCGCTGGTGGGTTTGATTGTGCTGCTGCAGCTAAACCTGAATGCGCAGCTTTTGGCGTTGGGAAGCCTTCTGCTGGTCGCGGCCTATCCATTTATGAAACGCATCACATGGTGGCCGCAGCTTTGGCTTGGGCTGGTGTTCAGCTGGGGCGCTTTGGTGGGTTGGGTCGCGATTGCGGGGCAGGCCGATGTCGCAATGTTCTGGCTATATGCTGGCACGATATTCTGGGTGGTGGGCTATGACACGATCTATGCGATGCAGGACCGCGAAGATGATGCGCTGGTGGGGATTAAGTCGAGTGCCTTGCGCTTGGGCGGCAGCGTGCGGGCAGGGGTGGCTGTATTCTATCTCCTTGCGCTTTCCGGCTGGGGCATGGCTATATGGAGCGTTAGGCCGGAACAGCAGGCATTGGTCGCGCTCGTTCCCGCCGCCTTTCATCTGGTCATGCAAGTGGTGTCATTACAGGCGGATGGCAGCAATGCCCTTGGCCATTTCAGGTCGAACCGCATAACGGGTTTACTCGCGGCGCTCGCATTTTTGGTCGTTGGCGCGGCCGGACAATATTAGGGGAGAAGAATATGGAACATCGTCGCATTGGCAAAAGCGCCGTTTACGTCTCAGACATCTGCATGGGGACGATGACATTCGGGTCGCAAACCGATGAAGCACAGGCGCACCGTATACTCGACCGCTGCTTGGACGCCGGCATCAACTTTTTCGACACCGCCGAAGGCTATCCTGTGCCGCCCGACATCAAATGGGTCGGCCGGACAGAGGATATTGTTGGCCGCTGGATGAAGGGTAAAAACCGCGACGCTATCATCATGGCAACGAAGGTTTCGGGCCCAAGCCACACATGGTTCAAATCGCCAAAGCGCGGCGGGATGACGGCGCTTGATCGCCACAACATCGTCACCGCGGTTGAAGAAAGCCTACGCCGTCTGCAGACCGATTATATCGATTTGTACCAAACGCATTGGCCAGACCATGGCACTGCCTATGACGAGACGATGGAAGCCCTCGACGATCTGGTGCGCGCCGGAAAAGTCCGCGTTTTGGGTTGTTCGAACGAAACAAGCTACGGCCTCATGAAGTCACTCGCGACATCGGAGCGGCTTGGCACGGCACGCTATCACAGCATTCAGAACAACTTTTCCATCAACAACCGCCGGTTCGAAGATGAACTGAAGCAAGTCTGCCGTCAGGAAGGCGTGTCACTGCTCCCTTATTCGCCATTGGGCGGCGGCGTCTTGTCGGGCAAATATCTCGACGGCGCGCGCCCCGAAGGCGCACGTTTCTCCCGCTATCTGGAAATGACGGGCGCACGTCAGGCCGAAATGGCGCAACGCTTTGCCGGGCCACGGGCGCTGGAAAGCACGATGCGGATCGTGGAGATTGCCAAGGAAGCGGGCATGTCGCCGGTGACGCTGGCTACGGCTTGGTCAAAGCAGCATGATTTTGTTGCATCGACGATTGTGGGCGTCAGTACCGAAGACCAACTGGACGATATCTTTGCGGCGATTGACCTGAAACTCAGCGACGACGTGATGACCGCCATTCACAAGGTGACGAAAGAAATACTATACCCGATGGGATGAGGTCAATCGCTGGTGTTAACCCACAATCTCCGCCTGCGCGTAGCCCAAAGCTTCGCCCAGTGCCTGCAAACGGCGCTGGACGCTGTTGGACTGAAGCCGCACGGCGGAGCCGGTTAGGTGTAGGCGTAAGGTTGCGCCGTCGCCGTCAATTCGGCTGTCCGCCAGCGCGCCGCCGGTGCCGCCGTCAAGCCGGTGCGCCAAACGGATGGCGAGGCCCCAGATCACCGCTTGCGCGAGCGCGCCGGGTGTCGCCAAGGCCGTCAGCATTTCGGGCAACGTCCGCTTTCCGGCATGCACCGTCCACAAAGCGGCGGCTATCACCGCGCGGTCGCTTGCGTTCGCGCCGGGCCAGCTGCCGTCCAGTGCGAGATCGAGCGCATGGTCCGCGCGATATTCGGGGTTTACGTTCCACACGCTGTCGGACAGCAAACAGGCCGCCCGGCACAGCCGTGCATCATTGGGGCTTTGTCCGGCGAACACCGGTGCCATCCATTGCGCCAACGCGTCACCATGAAAGGGAAAGCGGCCAAGCCGTTCGCCTTCAAACTGCGCGGCGGCGATCAGCGGGTCGGCTTGGCGCTCGGCTGGGGTCAGCTGTTCAAACAACAATCCCTCACGCAGGCCATAGATGCTGGTGACAAGCTTGCTGGGTTTCAGCAGGCCCGATATGCCGGCGAGCAACGCATTGGCCCCGGGCAGCGCAGAAATGCGGCCCGCGGCAAGGACATTGGAACGGGTTAACGCGTCTTTGTCGTTCACCAGCGGCGTCATCATTTCGGGCGCGTCGGCGGGCATTTCATAATTGGACAGGATGGTCAGCGGATATGCGGTCTGGTGCATGTGCAGCCGCGCCAATGTCCGCCACGATCCACCGATCATATAAAATGGCAGGCCGGTTTCGATGGGGAAATTTCCTTTGCCCATCGCTTTGGCAATATCATTGCGCAGCATCTGGCTAATCTGCTTGGTCGTTTTGCCCTGCAATATGTCGTGCCGCAATGTGCCCAAAGGCAGGGAGATGCGCGTGCCCAGTTTTCCGTCGGATATGCGAATAAGCTCAAGGCTGCCACCGCCAAGATCGCCGACATAGCCATTGGCATGTGGGTTGTCGCTCAATATGCCGAGCCCGGCGGCGGTTGCCTCAGCATCGCCATCCAGCACCTCGACGCGAATGCCGAGCGCGGCTGCTTTTTCGACCAGCTCATGGCCATTTTTGGCCTCCCGCGTCGCGGCGGTGGCGACCACGCGCATAGTGTCGACCTTCATCGCCTTGGCCAGCGTTTCAAAGCGCGCCAAGGCGGCCAGCGCCTTTTTCATCGTGGCTTTATCGATGATGCCATCGCCCGCGAGGCAGGCGCCAAGTTTTACGCGGCTTTTCTCATTGTAAATCGGCAATGGCGCACGCGGCAGCCCCGCATAAACGACCAGTCGTACTGTGTTGGAGCCAATATCAATGACGGCTTGACGCACCGCCTTCATCTTTGTCGGATGAGGCGCAGCGTTGGAACCTTCTTGTCATCTGCAAGCGCGCCCCCGCGTCCTGACAGTG
>JBILBJ010000259.1:0-20631 GCA_044353705.1 Sphingorhabdus sp.
TGTGTTTGGCTGGCTATTACTTCCGCTCATCGTGCTGGATTATCAGCACCTTTGGCTACCAAACCGACTGGTGCTTTTGTTGGCGGTTATGGGTGTTCTGGTGGGTCCGATGCTCACACCCGACATCGCCTGGACAGACAGGGCCACAGGAATGTTGGTAGGTTTTTTGAGCTTGGAAATTATCAGGCAGGCTTACAAATTTTTTAGGAAACATGACGGCATGGGGGCTGGCGATCCTAAACTCTTTGGTGCTTTGGGAATCTGGTTGGGTTGGCAGGCCCTGCCGATAACGTTGCTGATTGCGAGCGCCATCGGACTAACTGTGGTTTCCACCCTGCATATAATCGCCAAACATCAGCGCGATGCACTTCCATTTGGAAGCTTTCTTGGCGTTGCAGCATTCGCCGTCGTCTTGATAGGCTCCTAGGGAGGAGTATCTCCATTAAGCCCTGTAAACCAGATGCTCACGAAAGCGTCTCGCCCATAGCGAAAATCAAAAAACCTCGCCTAAACTGGCCTTATTAGGGCTGGCTGGGCTCAGGTTTTTGCGTGTCTGGGTGAGGAATACAGGCTGTCTGGTGCGGCCAAGAAGACTCGAACTTCCACGGGCTTTCGCCCACAACGACCTCAACGTTGCGCGTCTACCAATTCCGCCATGGCCGCACGCGCCTCGACAGGTAGGAGGGGGCCACTAGCAAAGCCCGTTGACCGGCGCAACAGGCTTTATCGGTTTAGCAATGCCCGGGGCATTGTCGCAAATCGGCGCAGCATGAAACTTGGCCGGCGATTGGCCGTATTTCGCGGCAATGGCGCCGCTAATTACATGCATTAACTCTTGCCCGCATTCCTTATGTTTGTCGCAGCAGCTGCCACCGGAGGCCCCGCCCAACGGTGCGGTGCGCATTGCACCTGCTGTGGTCACGCAAAGGCCGCCAAAACAGGATCGCCAAATCAGTATGCGTGAAGCCAAGCCGATGGTTGAGTTTTACTAAAGGGCCATATGGCCGACGCGATATCGGCGCATCTTTTCGACGCGGGGCTATTTCCGGCGCAGTTTGAACACCGCATGTTGCGCCAACAGGTTGGCGAAGCGATCGGCGCGGGGCTTGTTTCCAGATAGAAACCACTGGCCCTCAATCTCAATATTCCGTTCGTGTAACAAGGTTCGGAAATCGTCGATGGTCACATGGTGGATATTGGGTGTGTCGTACCAGAGATGTGGAAGTTGCTTCGTGACGGGCATACGTCCGCCAAACATATGGGCAAAACGGATGCGCCACTGCGCAAAGTTGGGGAAGGACACAAATGCCTCCCGCCCGATCCGGACCAGATGGTCGAGAACCAGATCAGGTCTTTTGGTCGTCTGCAACGTCTGGCTGAGAATGGCATAATCAAAGCTGCCGTCTGGATATTCAGCCAAATCGGTATCGGCATCCCCTTGAATGACCGATAAGCCGCGGGAGACTGAGGTCGCAACATCGTGCGCATTCAGCTCAAGACCGCGGGCATCGATATTTTTGGTATCACGTAACGCCGCCATCAACTGCCCGTCACCGCAGCCAACATCAAGCACACGGGCCCCCGCGCGGACTTCGCGGGCAATGATGGCAAGGTCGGGGCGAAGTGCGCTCATCATTGCTCTCCTGCGCGCAAGAAACCATCCACGATGCGGTTCATCTCCGGCGCTTCCAGCAAGAAAGCATCATGGCCAAACGGGCTTGATAGCTCAACGAAACTGACCGCAGCACCCGCAGCGTTCAACGCATGGACAATGCGGCGCGATTCGGCGGTCGGATATAACCAGTCACTATCAAAACTGATCAGGCAAAAGCGTGTCTTTGTCCCTGCAAATGCCCGCGCCAGAATGCCGTCATGTGGTTCGGCGAGATCAAAATAGTCCATCGCGCGCGTGATGTAGAGATAGCTGTTGGCATCAAAGCGGTCGACAAAGCTAAGCCCTTGATAACGCAAATAGCTTTCCACCTGAAAATCGGCGTCAAATCCGAAGCTTTTGGCGTCGCGATTTTGCAGGCGGCGGCCAAATTTCTCGGTAAGCCCTGCCTCCGAAAGATAAGTGATGTGCGCGGCCATACGGGCAACGGCGAGGCCCGATGATGGTGCCTCGTGGCCATAATAAGCGCCATTGTTCCAACGCGGATCCGCCATGATCGCCTGACGCCCAACCTCGTGAAAGGCGATATTCTGTGCCGAATGACGGGCGGTAGACGCAATCACGACGGCGGACCTCACCCGTTCGGGATATAAGGCTGCCCAGCTTAACGCCTGCATGCCGCCCATCGATCCACCAACGACCGCCTCAAGCGTTTCAATGCCCAGATGATCAAGCAAGAGCGCCTGCGCGCGCACCATGTCGGGGATGGTGATGACGGGAAAGGCCATCGCGTAAGCTGCACCTGTTGTTGGGTCGATGCTGGCGGGGCCGGACGATCCCATGCAGCTGCCCATGACGTTGATGCTGATGATACAATGCCGTGCGGGGTCTATGGGCTTGCCTGGGCCAACCATACGCGTCCACCAACCGTCCTTGCCGGTCATAGGATGCGTGGACGCCACATATTGGTCGCCGGTCAGCGCATGGCAGATGAGAATGGCGTTCGATTTATCGGCATTTAATGCGCCATAGGTTTCATACGCGATATCGACAGGCGCAAATTCCGCGCCGCTGTCCAGTCGCACTGGTCCCAGCAGGCGTGCCTTCCTATCCAGACCGAAACGCGTATCCTCTTGCATACGCAACGCCATATCAGCGTGGCCGTGCGAAACAATAGAAACTCTTTCATGTGCGTTGGCCAAATCGGGCGAGCGTTGCGCTTCGCTGTGTGCGCCGCTATGGCCACGGGCATGAACACGCCCACCGCCAAACCATGGATCGAAGCGATCAGCGCCTATACCCCCGGCAAAGCAAAGTCGGATGATGGACGGGTGTTGATAAAATTATCCGCGAACGAAAATCCGCTTGGCTGCAGCCCACATGCGGCCGCAGCGCTTGTCGATAAAGGCGCGTCGCTTGCGCGCTACCCAGACCCCGCCAGCACCGCCCTGCGCGAAGCATTGGGCGCTGCCTATGAAGTCGACAGCGATCTGATCGTTTGTGGTACGGGTTCTGACGAACTGCTGAACCTGATCGCCATGGGCTATGCTGGCGCTGGCGATGATATCGTTTATGTCCGCTACGGTTTTTCGGTGTACGACATCGCCGCGCGGAAGACCGCGGCCAATGTGATTGTCGCCCCTGATAAGGATTATGGCACGGACGTGGATGCGTTGCTGGCTTTGGTGACGGATAAGACACGCGTGGTTTTCGTCGCAAATCCCAATAACCCGACCGGCACCTATTGCAGCGACGCCGAAATCGCACGGCTTCATGCTGGCCTACCGGGCAACTGCGTCCTTGTTTTGGACCAAGCTTATGGCGAGTATCTGGAAGATGACGGCCCTGCCGCGCTGGAGCTTGCACGCCAGCATGACAATGTCCTGATTACGCGCACATTTTCCAAAATCTATGGCCTTGCGGCGGAACGCATTGGCTGGTGCTATGGTCAGCCGGGCCTGATCGCGACGCTCAACCGCGTGCGTGCGCCGTTCAACGTGACGGCTGCAGGGCAAGCCGCAGCGATTGCCGCGCTGGGGGATACGGATTTCGTGACGCGCAGCCGCGCGCATAATGCCATATGGCGCGATTGGATGGCGGCCGAATGTGCGGCATTGTCAAACCATGGCGTGAAAGTCATCCCGTCGTGGGCGAACTTCCTGATGATATTGTTTGAAGGCAATTGCAGCGCGGAAGCTGCCTATAATGGTCTTATGGACGAAGGCTATATCGTGCGCTGGTTGCCGGGTCAGGGCCTTGGCAGCGGGCTGCGGATTACCATTGGCACCGAGGATGAAAATCGCGGTGTCATGGCGGCGTTGCGCAAGATTTTGGAAGCAAACGCCTGATGCTGCCGTTTGCGCGTTTAACGGTGATCGGGCTTGGGCTCATTGGCTCGTCCGTCGCGCGCGCCGTAAAGGCGCACATGCCGTCGGTGCGGATTACCGGTCATGATGCCGATCCGCTTGTCCGTGCGCGCGCGGTCCAATTGGGCATATGCGACGATGTTACCAACACCGCTGGCGCGTCGGTCATCGACGCCGACCTTGTCATATTATGCGTGCCCGTAGGCGCCATGGGAGCAGTGGCGGCGGACTTCGCGTCCGACCTGCCTGCCGACGCCATCGTCAGTGACGTCGGTTCATGCAAGCAAAGCGTCGCGGACGCGCTTGCGGCTGTTCTGCCCAACGCGATGATCATTCCCGCCCATCCTGTTGCGGGTACCGAAAAAAGCGGCCCCGATGCGGGTTTTGCGACCTTGTTCAAAGGCCGGTGGTGCATATTGACGCCGCCCGAAAATGCGCCAGAGGCGGCTGTCGAGCGCTTGCGCAGTTTTTGGCAGCGCCTTGGCGCGGATGTGGAAATCATGGATGCGCGCCACCATGATATGGTGTTGGCGGTCACCAGCCATCTGCCGCATCTTATCGCTTATACTATTGTTGGAACCGCCGATGATCTTGAAGGCGTGACGCAAAGCGAAGTTATCAAATATTCCGCCGGTGGTTTCCGCGATTTCACCCGCATCGCCGCGTCTGACCCCGTGATGTGGCGTGATGTGTTCCTATCGAACAAGGACGCCGTGCTTGAAATGCTGCAGCGTTTTTCGGAAGACTTAAGCGCCCTGCAACGCGCCATTCGGTACGACAAAGGCGAAGAGTTGGAGGCATTGTTCAGCCGCACGCGTGACATCCGGCGGTCGATTGTCGAACAGGGCCAAGATGACGATGCGCCCGACTTTGGACGCAAACATTAATTCAGCGCGTTAATCGCCGCATGCACCCGCGCTTCGATTTCCTCGCGCGGAAGGCCCGTGGGCAGTTCTTCGCCGACCTTATACGTAATGGTCCCCGATTTCCAGATGCCGGTCTTGCGTGGGCTTAAGGTGCCGCTGTTGACCGCAATGGGCACCACGGGCAGGTTTATGAGCTTATACAGTCCGGCAAATCCGGATTGCAGCGGCGGCCGGCTGCCCGGCGCGACGCGCGTGCCTTCCGGGAAAATCACAATGGGTCGCCCGACCGCAATCATCTTTTTGGCCAAAACAAGCATAGCGCGCAGGGCGGACGCGCCGCCGTTGCGGTCAACGGGTATCATGCCATAAGCGCGCGCGGCGGGCCCCCAAAAGGGTATGTCGAACAGTTCTTTTTTGGTGACCACGGCGGGCTTGTCAAACATACGGGGCATGTCGATCGTCTCAAACATGCTTTCATGCTTGATCGCATAGAGCACGGGCTTGTGCGGCAAGTGGCCCTCAATTTTAATCGTGATGCCCAAAATCCGGCGGTAGCAGGCATATTGCCAGCGCGACCAACCGCGAACGGCCCACTGCATTAGCGGAATCGAAAACCACTGCGCGAAAAACGCTATGGCCACGAAAAACACCGATCCCGTGTAGAAAATGGCAATGTACAAGGCAGATCGGATCATCGCGATCATCGGCTACATGCCCAGCAGAGACGCGACAGCCCGCAACCAATATTTATTATATTCTTTGAACAGGGAGCCCAGCGATGGGTGGGTCGATACGGCATCATTGGTGACAGCCACATTGCCGGACAATTCCCGGTCAAGTTCAAAGCGCGCGCGCCGCATATGCCAATCATGCGTGATAAGCCGCAAACTGGTCACTTTGTTCCGCTTGGCCCATGCTGCCGTTTCCAATGCGTTCGATCTGGTGTCGACAGACTGGAAACCCAGATCGATGCAGCATTTGAAATATTTTGACGAACCGGGATATTGCGCGGCAAGCTCCCGCGGTTTGACATCGCGGTCGACCCCGGAAATCAGCATTTTTCGCGACTTGCCAGATGCCAATATCTCAAGCCCACGGTCAATCCGGTTCGGCCCGCCCGTCAGGACAACGACGGCGTCGGTGGGGGTGATTGCGGCGGGTTGCGGCAGAAGCAACGCAAACCAGGCGAAGCCAAGAATCCAGACAAGCAAGACAAAAGCAATGGACCGTCTGATCATAAAATTCTCTTCAACGCCGAAATCACCGTCATACGCGCCATAAGCATAGCAAGCGCCATTACGGCAAGCGGAATGAGCGCAAGGACCGCCCAGCCATAATAGGGAAAGTGCGCGCCAGACAAAAGTCCGGGCTCAACCGCCGCGAACCGGCCGCCCACGGTAATAATCACAACCGCTGCAACAATGAACCCTACGATGCCGCCGAGCAACGCATCCAAGGCTACGCGGCGTTGGAACAGGCGTGCGGCCTGAACATCGGTGCCGCCCATCATATGCATAATCTCTATCGTTTCACGATGGGTATTCAGCGTGCTTCGAACCGCCAAAATCACGACAGCCGACGTGGCGACGAGCAGTAATAGGAACATAGCGGCCGCCAGCCATAATAGCGCGCGCATGAGTTCGAAAAATGGTGCCATCCAGCTGCTGTGCGAATCCACCCGTATATTTGGCGCAATCGAACGCAGCGTTGACTGTAAGCGGGTGAGCGTTTCGGCCGTGGGTACAGAACCAAAGCGCACATCGACCAACGCCGGGCCGGGCACATCTACGTCAATCACGCCCGTGCCAAGCCATGGTTCGAGCAAAGCACGTACATCGGCGTCAGGCACGGGCTTCACTTCTGCAATGCTGTCCAACTTGCGCAGCGTCCGGGTGACCGCGGCACGTTGCGTCGCGCGCTGTGCAGGGTCTGCCTCGATGATTTGGACAGTAACGTGCCGTGCGAGATTCTGACCCCCTTGGCGCGCGGCCTCAGCTAATGTCAGCCCACCTGCCGCCACCAGCAATGTCAGAAACAACATGATGGCAATCACCCATGGCATCGGCCCCGATAAACGGCCTTCGGGGATGAGCTTGCGGTCATGCTCAGGAAGGGCGAAATCCAGCAGCATCAGTTTTCCAAAACCAATGGCCGTGGCGGGTGACGCAGGGATCCTGTGGGATCAGACAAGCGACCCTTGTCCAGCCGCATCATCTGCGCGCCTTCAATCTCTTGAAGCAAATGGATGTCGTGCGTTGCGACCACGACAGTGGTTCCCAACTTGTTCAGCTTAGAAAATAGCTGAAGCAATCGGCGGGCCATTTCCGGATCGACATTTCCCGTCGGCTCGTCGGCCACAAGTATTTCAGGGCGGCCAATGACCGCACGGGCAATGGCGACCCGTTGCTGTTCACCGCCCGAAAGCGTCGCTGGCCGTGCATCTGCCCGTTCGGTAAGGCCAATCCACGCCAACATTTCGCTGACTGGGCCGCGCAAATCCTTTTCCTGAATACCCGCAATCCGCAACGGCAGAGCGATATTGTCAAAGGTCGACAAATGCGGAACCAAACGGAAGTCTTGGAAAACGACACCAATCCTGCGCCGAAACCCCGGCAAGCGGTCGCGCGGCAAGGTGATGGTGTCATGCCCGAACATGCGCATTGCACCCGGGCTTGGGCGATGCGCGAGATATAATAATTTCAGCAATGATGTTTTGCCGGCACCCGATGCGCCGGTCAGGAAATGGAAGCTTCCGGGGTACAAAGTAAAGCTGATGTCGGTGAGTGTTTCCACCCCCGCTCCGTATCTTAGCCCGACATTGTCGAATTCTACCACGCTTTGCATCAATGCGACAAATGCCACAAACGGCGTGACGGGGCAAAGGCTATTCATACGACCAGCGGCTGATGAATCTCCTCCGTCCACAGCATTTTATGAAAGCAGGGTTGCAAGTCATCGGCTGCTGCTGTTTATGCGCAGAGATGCTGCTCGTCTGTCCATCCTGCCGCACACGTTATGCTGTCCCTGACAATGCCGTTGGGGTTGACGGTCGCCAAGTGCGCTGTGCCAACTGCAAACATAGCTGGTTTCAGGCAGCGGCCGTGCCCGAGGTAGCGTCGGCACCCGCCGTTGTTGCACCCGCGGACACGCATAGCGCGCCACCCACCGCATCTGCCGAGGCAACAGCGCCAGCGCAGGCGGTGCCAGCGGCTACACCGGTGGGCGAACCCGCGCCTGCACCCGTTCCGCAAACTGCGCCTCCGGCTTTTTCTTCTGAAGCGCCAGCGACGTCCGTTGCGCCAAGTTCGCTGGACACAGAACGCAACAATGATGCCGGTGCGACGGAACCTGCATTTCCAACTTTTGCCGAAACGCGCGCTGTTCAGCCTGAACCAGCGAAAGCCTATGCGGAACCCTCTGTGCCGCGCGGCGGATTATTGGACGATGCGCCTGCGCAGAGCCATTTTGCCCATGAACCACCGTTCAAGGCCCGCCGAAAACCGGTCAAGATGTGGATGATGGCGGCTGTCGCCCTTGCCATTTTGGTGGCAGTTATTGGCGGCGCGATATCCTATTTTGGAATGCCCGGTTTTAGCATTTCAAGCGCGGCCGCGGAGCCCGATCTGACCATCGTTTTGAACGACAATCTCGAACTCAACGAACGCGAAGATGGCACGCCTTATTTCATCGCCAGCGGCAGCATCGTCAATCCGACAGCGGTGGAGCAAAATGTGCCTGAAATGCTGGTAACGCTCAAGGATGCGAGCGGCCGGCCGGTCTACAGCTGGAAAATGAAGGCAAAGACACGCACGCTTGGTCCCGGAGAAAAGGTCGATTTTAGCGAGGCACGGCTCGACGTTCCGCTGGCTGCCAAAGAAATCAGCGTCGGCTGGGTCCTGTCCGGCGAATAAGGACGCGCTATTTAGCCCGTGCATTACACCCGGTCCGGCTATTTGGCACAAGGTCACTTGAACTCACAGACGCACTTGGCTATGCGCACCCCACGGCCAACAGGCCAGCGCCGCCTTAGCTCAGTTGGTAGAGCATCGCATTCGTAATGCGGGGGTCGTAGGTTCGAATCCTATAGGCGGCACCATTTTTCTCATTAAATCAATGTTTTGAAAGCTTAAATCTACGGATCTTTGTTGTATATTTTTCCCAGAGAAAGCACTCGAAACTTGTCGTCCCTACGCATCGTAGACGTAGATGTTCCGACCTCTGCAAAAGCTAACTGTTGTCGACCTAATCGACCTCTCGATACGCTCCAGCAACAGAGAGCGTCGAAATCTCGTCTGAGCGAATTTGATACCCTACTAGGTCTATTTAGAGCGTGTGAAGACGCCTAGAGCAGATTTTAACGCATTCGCGATCTTCGCTACCAGCGAACGTTTCATTTGATGTGCAATAGTTAGTTCGAATTCTGTCATTGCGGCAGGGTACATCACTGATTTGACCGCCTGAACAATCTCTTCGGCGTCTAATGCTAATTCTCGGCATATTGATCGTGTAAAACCCAGCACGTGTGATCGTCCTGGAAGTTTGCTGAACTCGCCTGCCTCGATATATTCAATAAATCGCGAGGAAATAGCGGTCTTTGCTGACAACTTAGCAACCGTCATTCTGCTTTTTTTTCTTGCAGTCTGTATGCGTCGACCGATTGCTAACAATGCAACGGTTGCTTCACTTCTCTCCGTATCTGCCAATAGGTTTGCCCCCTACAACCCTGAGTCGTGGCGGGTAAATATTAAACAGGGGAGGTTGCAACAATCATATTTGCCCAATTTGGGCATCGGCATTCAGTTTGTCCTGATCCAACGATAGCGCAATTATACTGGTATTTTTTCTATGTAGGTTTGGAGATTGGAGATTTTTGACACCAAGAAGTCCCGCAACTCCAGCGTATAATCAGCGGCGCCCGTTTGTGCTGGTAACGAATATCCGCCCTTAACTTTATTTAGAAAACCTCGATTTGCTAGGTCTTCGAGTTTTCGTCGCGTCGTTTCTCGTCGCATACCCAACCGACGACAAACGAACTGGACGCTGACCGGAAATCGGAACTCGTCTGGGACTGCCTGAACCTCAGTGCCATAGGTTTTGAGCATATAACCGTCACGACGAACTTCTCGAGTGCTTTCCGTTGCAACAGCGCAAATAATGCCAATTTCTTCAGTCGAAAATCCATATTTTTCAACGCAGAAGTGCGTGAAATCACTTATGAACTCAACGACAAATGACGCTATATATCTTGTTGGTAAATCGTCCACAAAACCTCCATCTCCCCGCATCGGGATTTTGTAGCATCGAATTTTGGTTCGGGCGAGACTTGCCTATAGGCAAGGAGCAAAGGTGCTGACGTGACCCCTTAAATTCCCTCCATTTATAATTAGAGTCCGCCCTTGAGATGAGCCTGGCCCCTTTTTTGGTCCGACCTTTATGAGAAAGATCGGCTCTTTTTGCATCAGGGCAGGCATGCCTGCCCTGATGCAAAAGCGCGCTCCATTGGGGTTTGGTTGCCAAGGGAGCTGTGCGGTCGGACTTCGTTATAATCTCTCCGCCACGCCTCACATTTAGCCTGCGCATCTGCCAGACTCAAGAACCAGTTTGCGTTCAGGCATTCCGCCCGAACGCGGCCATTATATGATTCGACATAGGCGTTATCCGTAGGCTTACCGGGCCTGCTGAAGTCAAGTATCACATCATGCTGATAAGCCCAAAGGTCGAGATCCTTGGATATAAATTCCGGGCCATTGTCCACCCGCACGCGCCTTGGGCGACCATAATCCGCTGCTATGCGCTCCAGCGTATCAACAACATCACTCCCCTTGTAACTGTGCCGGACATCCAGCGCAGGCGATAGCCGGGTGAAGTTATCGATAATCGCCAACACCCGGATCTTGCGGCCATCAAAAAGTTGATCGGACAGAAAGTCCATTGACCAGCATTCATTGGGTGCAGTTGCCTGTACCCGGTCCTCGCGCAGTTTTGCTTTCACTTTTCGCTTCGGCGTCTTGTTGCGCAGCTGCAGGCCCAACTCCCGGTAAATCCGCCGGGTTCGCTTATGGTTGATAGCCCAACCTTCGCGCAGCAAAAGGACATGAATACGGCGATACCCGTATCTCACCCTAGTTGTTGCAAGCTCCTTGATCCGCATTTGAAGACTGGCCTGATCGGGACGGCGGGACTTGTAACGGATCGTTGCCCTGCTTGAAGGGAACGCATCACAGGCCCGCCGCTCACTGACCCCGTAACTGGACTGCAAATAGCCGACCAGTTCACGGGCCCGATCAGGCCTTACAGCTTTCGTTTGATGACATCCTGCAGCATCTCCTTGTCCAGACTGAGGTTCGCCACCAATCGCTTGAGCCGAACATTTTCTTCCTCAAGCTGCTTTAGCCGTTTCATCTCCGAGGGCATCAATCCGCCATATTTACTGCGCCATCGATAGTAAGTCTGGATCGATATACCGGCCTTGCGACAGACTTCCTCGACCGTCGTTCCATCCTCTGCCTGCTTCAATATGAACGCTATTTGCTGTTCGCTGAACCTACTCTTCTTCATGCCAAAATCTCCTGGCTGACACCTGCCAAACCTAACCGAGATTATTCTCACAAAAAATGGACCAATTTAAAGGGAGCAGGTCATTATCGTAGCTCGAGTTTCATAGTTCTGAACGTAGAATCCAGGCACTGCAAACTGTAGTTCTTTGAGCTGTTCGATGCCCTGCTCTGCAATAGCATCCCCCGAAAGCACATTAAGTGTCGCGGGAACATCTTGCACCGATTCTTCACGCTTTCGGGCGGTTACAATAATTTCCGAACTGCTCGCCTCAACGTCAGATGCATTGCCCTGCGCCAAAGCTTGTTGTGGTATCACAACTGCTGCCGCGCCACAAAGAAGCGTTAGGCCGAGCCGACTCTGATTCCGACTGAAACAACCAATCCCATTTGGTGCTGTTTTACTTGCCCTCAATAACATGACTACCCTACTCACAATAAAACTTGTCGACACTACGCCGACAAGTTTTATACAAGATTGAAATGGTGATTCAAGACCGATATTTCGGAAGCACATTTCACCATCAACCGGGCGACGTGATCATGTCATGCAATCGTAGAGAGTGGCTAACAAAGTGACTAAAATTGTTAATGAGGAATGGTGGAAAAGTGCCGTTCTGTATCAAATCTACCCGATCAGCTTCGCCGACTCTAATGGTGACGGATGGGGAGACATTCCTGGTATTACAGAACGTTTAGATTATGTGGCTTCGCTGGGAGTCGATGGTATCTGGCTCAGTCCATTCTATCTGTCAGCATGGTCAGACTACGGCTATGACACTATAGACCAGACTCAAGTAGATCCTCGCTGTGGCACCATTGCCGACTTTGACACGATGGTTGAGAAAGCCCATAAACTGGGGCTCAAGGTATTAATTGACCAAGTTTATACTTACACCTCCAATCGCCACCCTTGGTTTCTCGAAAGCCGCTCGAACAAGCACAACCCGCGTCGCGATTGGTATTGTTGGGCACCGCCTAAAATGGATGGTGCGGTCCCGAACAACTGGAATTCGATTTTTGGTGGACCCGCATGGTTTTGGGACATGAAGCGGCGCCAATACTACATGACGCATTTCCTTCCTGATATGCCGCACCTCTGCGTTCAGCACCCTGATGTACAGGAGGAATTACTTTCCATTGGGCGTTTCTGGCTAAATCGCGGCGTCGACGGTTTCCGATTGGATGTTATCAATCTCACCGTGGTAGACGATGAGTTGCGCGATAACCCAACAAGCGGAGAGACTGATGTATTGCTACCCGCTCATGCACAGATCTCAAAGTTCGACTCCTCTCGCCCCGAAGCTCTGGAATTTGTAAAGCGCATTCGCTTGCTCGCAGATGAAAAGCCCGGCCGTTTTCTATTAGGTGAAATTGCAGGCCGAGCGCCAATGGAAGACGCCAAGTGCTATACCACTGGGAGCGATGTTCTTCACAGTGCATATTTCTTATTAGGAGCGGATAAAGAGCAGGTAACTGCAACATCACTTCTGAAAGATCTTTCCGAATGGGCGGATGATCGATTTGGTTGGCCAACCTGGTCTATTAACAACCATGATGTCATGCGGGCGGTGACCCGTTGTAGCGGTGCAATGCCTCATCCAGACATGGCTGGACTATTGAGTGCAGTTGTGATTGCCGCTCGCGGCACTGCGCTGCTTTATCAGGGAGACGAATTAGGCCTGCCCGATGCGCAGCTCGCATATGAGGACTTGCGAGATCCGGCCTCTCGGAGATTCTATCCCGATCATCTACAGCGAGATGGCGCGCGAACTCCAATGGCTTGGGACGGAAGGCATCCCAAACTAGGCTTCACCTCCGGCACTCCCTGGCTACCCGTCGCCGAAAGTCATCGTTCACTTGCAGTGGCGCAACAGGTTGGCCGTCCGCATGGTACTCTTGAAATAGTAAAATCACTGATAAAGACGCGAAAGGATCACCCCGCGCTCGGCTTAGGTTCAATTAGTTTTGAAGACTTCCCCGATCCAATTCTCGCTTTCACTCGGACTTATGAATCCGAGAAAATTTTCTGTGCATTCAACGTGTCTTCGGAACCTGCGTTGGTCAATTGGTCCAAACTCGCCGTTGCGACCCAAATAATTGGACACGGAATCCTCTACACCAACAACGAAACGATCGAACTTGCTCCCTATGGTTTCATTTTTGCTGAGGCTGAAAATGCATAAATCTGTGATAAGCTCTGCCGGATTAGCATTGATTTTGGGTACTTGTTTAACTTCGACGGCATCTTCGCCGTTGCATGCCGCTAAGGAAGCAGCGGCAAGCTGTTCCTCTGCGTCCTATCACGCGATGGATTTCCGTGTTGGCAGCTTTACCGGAATTACTTTGGGGGGGCTGCCTGCTGGCAGATCCGAGGTCAAAAAAATACTGTCAGGATGCGCCTTGATCGAGCATTGGGACGGCGCAATTAGTGGATCAGGAATGGGTTTTTATTATTGGAATCCAAGTGATGAGCGCTGGCATTTGCGTTATGTTAATGATGACGGGCAGATTTTAGAATTTGAAGGCGTGGCGGATAGGGATGGAATAAGTTTTACTGGGTCAGGCCGATTCTATGATTACATCGGTCAGCATCACATGCGCTGGGAACGTGTTAATGCAGATCAAGTAAGGCAAATTTGGCATTACAGCAATGACGACGGAAGAAACTGGAACTCAGTTGTCAAAATTGACCTAACGCGGTCACCGCCTAAGCAACCCGCCGACGGTTAACAACATTAGATTGGTCTTAAGCACCCGCCATTCAATTCATCTGGCGGGTGGAATCACTGGAGGTTGAAGGTTGGCTCCACTATATCGAGCGAGCCAATCCAGCGTCATCGCAATATGCCCCATTGCCTGACTGGGCACTGCATCAATTCCGTGTCCCGCTCCCGGAAATACGACGAGTTCAGTATCAACTCCTTTTACTTTGAGACCTCGATAAAATGCGATCGACGCTGAGATAGGCGTTATCCGGTCATCTTCTCCGACTACTAACATTGTAGGCGTCTTTATGTTGCGGAGCTGTGCATATGGCGAACGCGCAATATACTCGCTAGGATCATCCCATGGTGCGTTTCGAAACGAAGACAGAGTAGTCTGTCCAACCGCCGACTCCATCGCAAAAAGCAGCCATTCGGCAGTGGGATACCACATCACCGCAGCACGGAAGCGATTAGTGCGTCCTATTGTCCAACCAGTAATCATTCCGCCACCGCTGCCGCCGATGACATATAGTCGCTCTGGATCCGCCCCCTCTGCAACAAGTTTGTCTGCTCCACCGATCACATCGAATTCACGATCTGCCGGAGAGCCAGTCGAAGCGTTTGCGAAGGCACGACCATAGCTGCCGCTTCCCCTATAATTAGGTAATAACACCATATAGCCATGTGCCGCGAAAACTTGCGGCATTAGATCGAAATCAGGCCCATAATCGGAGCTCTGTCCACCGTGTAGAACTATAATGCCGGGCGGTTTCGCACGACCGGACACAACTGGCGGGAAGAGGAAGGCTCCGACGTCAGATGCATTGTCAGTCGGACGGTAAGTAACTTCACGAGGCGTACTGATGTTGCGGGTTTCAATGTAAGACTTGTTCGGATTAACAAGAATTTTTGGCGAACCACCACGCCGCACAATTGCTAGTGCGCTCGGCGTTTTTTCATCACTGAACAGGAACGCTACAATACCATTTCTGGAAACAGTTAGTGCACCACCATCGAGATAGGAATTCGCATCACCACCGCCAGTTCGACCTAAATGTTCAATTTTTCCATCAAGACCGAACCAGGCTAACTTCCCAACACCTCGGTCAGCATAAACACCAAAAAACCCCTTTCCGTCGGTGGCAAGTTGGGCTGGATAGAGCATCGCTTCAACTGATGCAGTTACAGAACGGTAAGTCTCGCCGATTTTACCAATGCAATATTCGAAATGAATGAAATTGCTTTTGGACGGTCGACGACAGCTGAACCCCATGGTTCCGTTTGAAGCAAAGCTGGGATTGAAATAAGCTCCACCTTCCTCACCCGGCAAACGCTTTAAAGATCCGGTATCGACATCAATTGCGTAAAGTTGACCCTGGAGCACATTCAGATAGCCATCTTTGGCCAAATTCAACGACAGCATGACTTGGCGCCCGTCGGGAGTCCAAATGATACTAGGTTTAGTATAAGGCAGAATTTCGCCGAGTAATCCGCTAGGAGTCACACGCTGCCAAGTTCCTTCGGCAACGTTTAACACAAAAACAGCAAAATCGTCTCCGCTACGCGGAAGCATTTTCGTTAGACCTTGAAAAACCGGTGAGTTATATATCAGCGGCCCTTCCGCCCACTTCGCTTTATCTGGCGCTTGAAGAAATGTCGGTTGGCGTAGCGGTTTGGAAAGTCCGACAAGTGCAGCAATTTTGGTGCCGTCAGGAGACCAAGCGAAATCCACAGGGCTCCCGGGCCACTTCGGCGCCGAATTCGACTTCTCTTGATTGGCCTGAGGCTCTCTGCTTGCATTTTTAGTTGCGAATTCGATTCCATCCGCGCCTAATCGTAAGTATCCGAGCCGTGTTCCATCGGGGCTCCAGCGCGGCAAAAAACTCTGCCCGTCGTTTTCGGCAGCCGTTACTTCAGCCGGATTAACGGTCGGCACTATTTGGACCGCCGAAAGATACTGATCAGAATTGACGTCCGCTTTAATCTCAACATATGCAACCCGAGTGCCGTCCGGTGAAATTTGCGGATCACTGATGCGTTTCAAAGCGAAGTAATCGCCCAAATTTACTTTCGCATTTTGATCTTGAGCGGAGGCGTTTGAACTAGCAACTCCAAACATGCAGACAATGGCTAATCCTAAAGCAATTTGGCAAAAGGCGCGCAGGCTTTGATGATGATAAGTAAGCACAGCTAATTCTCCGTTCATTGTTCTGCGTCGGATTGGGCTTGTTGCACAGGTATACCCTTCAGAAGTTCGGAGGGCGCTATTGGCACCGACTGTATTTGTTCGGCTCGCATTTTGAGGAATTGTGAAATTAATGCCTGGTCCGGCTTAACAATTGGATATCGTTCCGAGGGATCACGCCAAAGATCGAAGATCATAGGGACATCATGCTCAACTAGATTTCCCGGTTCATCGTACCCACCCTCAGTGAGAAAGTGTGCTTTGTATCGGCCTTTTCGGATCGCAAAAATGCGGCCTGCGCGGTAATAGAAAATGGTGTCACGCGACGTAGGCGAACGGTCGGTTAATGTTTGACGAAGTGATGAGCCGTCAAAAGTACGATCTGCCGGAATTTGAATACCAGCAAAATCTGCGATTGTTGCAAATAGGTCTAGCTGTGAGCCGAGATCTCTTATTGTGCCTGGTTTTACCAGCCCTTTTCCCCAGAAGATGGTTGGCACGCGCATGCCACCCTCCCAAGTCGTTCCTTTACCCCCACGCAACAAACCCGCAGTACCGCCATTTTCTTTCATCAGGGTCATAGGACCATTGTCGGACGTGAAAATTATCAACGTTGGCCGACCGTTATCATAGTGTTTAACCGCTGCTATGATCCTTGAAACCGCGTTATCGATTTCTTCTACAGCGTCACCGTAGAGGCCAGCCATACTTGCGCCGCGAAACCTGTGCCCGGGGAATAAAGGAACGTGCGGGTGAGTGACGGAAAACATGAGGAAATAGGGTGACTGTTTATTAGTCCGAATGAAGTTTAAAGCATCCTCCGTTAGTCGTTGGTGGAGCGTAGATTGATTTACAGCCACTTCGATCTGCTTTTCATCTCGGTATAATGACACAGCCCAATGTGCCTCAGTCGGGTTCTCAAAAAATAATTCCATCGTGAAGGGAACGGCGGGGTCATGATCGTTGCTGCTAACAAGACCGAAAAAATGATCGAAACCATGTCGCACAGGATTGTGCTCAGCAGTAGGGCCGAGATGCCATTTTCCAATCAGCCCAGTTTTATACCCACCCCTTTTAAGTAATTCGGGCAAAGTGATTTCACTATATGGCAAACCACCCGTCGAAAAACTGAAAAAGACATTGGGCATCCCGCTTGGTGCCTCAAGACCAAGGCGTGCAGGCAAGCGTCCAGTAAATAAACTTCCTCTTGATGGTGTGCACACAGGTGCCGCCGAGTAGAACTGCGTCCAACGCTGTCCCTCTTGGGCTAGTCTATCGATTGCAGGGGTCTTGATCGTTGGATGACCGAATGCCGGTAAATCTCCATAGCCCAAATCGTCCGCATAGATGATAATGAAATTGGGCCGAATTTGCGTAGGAGGTTTTTCCCGATCATCAACTGCGAACAGTGGTTGCGTGGCAAGCAAGATGAAAACACAGAACAACCACGAGGACACTCGAACTGCTGATAACATTCCAATTCCTTTCTTGCCGACAACTCGTATACAAGATATCGAAGTTTGAGCAAGAATGAATCATGGGGAGTGTAGGGTTGTCTACATCGGTATATAGTGGCGAAGACTTCGCCAAACACAACGCTTCCAAGGCGCGCCGCATCATCGATCAACGCATCATCATGCGCGACGGCATTGCTTTGCATGGCACAACGTTCCTCCCCTCAACCAGCGACGGCCCCGTTCCAGTCGTCATGCAAATGACGCCTTACGGCATCGATGCATTTATCCCTTCCGGCCAGCGTTTTGCGGATGCTGGGCTGGCATTTACTCTTATCGATTGTCGTGGTCGCGGCAATTCGGAGGGCGAGTTTGAAATGTTCGAAACGGACATTACAGACACCCTAGATGCTATTGATTGGCTTACCAGTCAGTCGTGGTGTGACGGCCAGGTCTCCATGCATGGGGGTTCTTATTCTGGTATAAACCAATGGATTGCAGCCAAAGCCAGACCCGCGGCATTGAAAGGTATTGCGCCTTGGGGAGCGGCATACCCAGGTATCGACGTGCCACCTGGTGGCGTTCCATTCGTAGGGCATTTAAGTTGGTTTGTATTAACCGGCGGCAGAGACACTCAATGGCAGCTTTCGATGGACACGGAATATTGGTTTCAAGAACTGGCAAAGGTCTATCGTAACAACGGAAGCATGGCCGAATTGGCACGCAACTTAGGTGTCAAAAGGCCAACGTTTTATAAAATTCTGGAAGACCCATTTTATGCCATGCGGGAAATTAGTTTTTTACCCACTCCAGAGGAAATGGCCGCCATCGATATTCCCGTGCTGTCTACAACCGGCTATTATGATTCCACGCATGCAGGTACTCTTTATCATTTCCAACAACATGAACGCTTTGGAAGCGAGACCGCAAAGACAAAACATCACCTTGTTTTGACACCTTGGCATCACGCTGGAATGGACGGCGCTGTGGACGTCAGTGGGCTACAACTCGGTCCAGCTGCTGCAATTAACATGGCGGCTATTCGCCTTGAATGGTATCGTTGGATATTTGGGTTGGGAGATAAGCCAAACTTTTTGGCCGACCGGATCGTTTACTACATGACCGGAGCTGAAGAGTGGCGGTCAGCACCTTCCCTAGAAGCTATAGTAGGCCATACAAGCGAGTGGTTTGTTGGGTCAGCCGGATCAAATGCGCAGAGCGTATTCCATTCGGGTAAACTGACTCCAGAGCCGCAAAGCAATGGCCACGAAACCTTCGTAGCCGACCCCTTTGATAGCAGCATTATCGAAGTGGAATTGATGCGTAGAAAGTTGCCTCGTCACACCAAACAAGAAACAGCGATTCTTTACCCAGATCCTATTCGCGGCATGCACTTGCAGATTGCGGGGGAAGACCCGACCGATCAAGCCTTTGCTCACAATCTAAATGGGCAAGGATTAGTGTATCACAGCGATCCACTGGAACATGATTTGGAAGTCGCGGGCATACCACAATTAGAGATGTGGCTCACTCTATCAACACCCGATACGGATGTGGTTGCGCTGCTATCTGAAATTAGACCTGAAGAGGGGCAATCTGTCCTCATTTGGTCAAATATTTTACGTTTGCGGTATCGAAATTCATGGCGCGAGCCTGAATTGGCCAATCCCGGCGAACCGTTTAAAGCCTGCTTTTTCATTCCGCGCTTCACTGCGCGACGTGTATTGAAAGGCAGCCGCCTTCGGTTAGTACTACGTTCCCCAGGGTCAATACACTTCCAGAAAAACTTAAACTCCGGCAAACCAGTCTTTGAAGAAACTGCTGCAGATGCCGAGCGCTGCGAGGTTCGCGTCCACCATAGCGACAACATGCAGACCCGACTGCTTCTCCCAATCGAGCAATCAAAAGGAGTGAAGTGAGCATGACGACGTCGGTGCCTTCGGCAGCTCATAAGGAGGGCTCCTGGCCCAGTCCCGTCGTATCCTGGTATGGCCTCGTTGTCCTGATGGCTACCAGCATCATAGCCATCCTAGATCGGCAAGTGCTCAACCTTATGGTCGATCCCATTCGTGCCTCAATGGGTTTTACCGACGTACAAATAGGAGTGCTGCAAGGTCCGGCGTTTATGATATTTTACACGTTGCTTGGCTTTCCCATCGGCTGGTTAATCGATCGGACACACAGATTAAGATTGATATCGGCTGGTATACTAATTTGGACATTAGGCACAATGGGCTGCGGCGTTGCAACCAACTATCAAGAAATGTTCGTTGCAAGGGCAGTGGTCGGCATGGGAGAGGCAGTGGTTGGCCCTGGTGCCATCTCTCTGTTAGCTGATTATTTTTCCCCATCGAAAAGACCCCTCGCCATGAGCATCCATGGCACAGCTAATATGTTCGGAATGGGGTTTGCGCTGCTTGCAGGCGGAGTTTTACTCTCACTTGCAAATGAATTCGGGCCAGTTTCATTTGCAGGCTTTGATAACATCGACAGCTGGCGCCTTGTATTTTTGATGGTCGCGGCGCCTGGGTTCGTTATCGCCCTTCTAGCACTCACAGCTCGCGAGCCTAAACGCCAAGAGGTTAAGAGCGACGGTAGAATTGCTCTACAATTAGGGTCTTGGCTCTTGAGCGCTAAAAACTGGATTATTCCTCATTTTATTGCGATTTGCTTGGTCGCTATCGTTTCCTATGCATTTATGAGTTGGCTTCCGACATATTTTATCCGGGGTTATAAATGGGAACCGGCTGACGTCGGAGTATTAACTGGATTCCAGTTTGTATTGCTGGGGCCCATTGGTATTTTAAGCGGTGGGTTTGCAGTCCGGCTATTCCAAAGCAAGGGTGAAAAAGACGGTGCCATCCGCGTATTGCGGCTTCTAACGGG
>JBILBJ010000107.1:0-6454 GCA_044353705.1 Sphingorhabdus sp.
GTCGAGAGCAATATCACAAAAACATGGTATAAAGGTTAGGTTGTTGTCCCCGGGTCAGCGTTTAAGAAAAATGCCCCGACATCCGAAATGATGTCGTAAAGGGGGAGAATAACGTGGAAAATCTAACTTTTGGCCAATATTCATTGGTCTATAATGCATTCTCATTTACATTTGCCACCATGGCAGCAGCAACGCTGTTTTTGTGGCTCGGCCGCTCGCAAGTGGGCCCAGCATACAAGACAGCGCTCACCATTTCCGGCTTGGTTACCGCCATTGCCGCATATCACTATTTCCGTATTTTCGAGAGCTGGGAAGGCGCATATTCCGTTAAAGACGGCATAGTGACCGCAAGCGGCTATGCGTTTAACGATGCCTATCGTTATGTCGACTGGTTGCTCACGGTGCCATTGCTTCTCATCGAACTCATCCTCGTGATGCGTCTGAGCCAAGAAGAAACCGTCTCGAAGTCGTTCAAGCTTGGCGGCGCAGCGGCATTGATGATCATCTTGGGTTACCCAGGTGAAATCGCAACGGACATTCCAACCCGCGTATTGTGGGGCACATTATCGGCAATCCCGTTTGTCTACATCATGTGGCAGCTGTTCGCCGGCCTCGGTGCATCGATCAACAACCAACCAGAAAATGTACGTGAACTGGTGAAGAAGGCACGTTTGCTGACCTTCGCATCATGGGGTTTCTACCCGATCGTATATATGATCCCGTACACCAATCTGAGCGGTTCGGACGTAACCGTTGGCGTACAAGTTGGCTACACAATCGCCGATTTGATCGCAAAGGCTGGCGTTGGCGTTCTGATTTACATGATCGCCGTGCGCAAGTCGCAAGCCGAATATGGCTAAGGCCTTCGGATAAACACTGGACGTACGCCGCTCCGGCGGCGTACATTCCTGTATGAATATAATTTCATATCCGCATTCTGCAGGCGCAACATTTTCCAAAATGTTGCGCCTGTTTGCGTTACCGGCAGCTACCTTGCTGCTGATTGCCGTGGACCGCCTTCTGGGCGGCATGGACAGCGTTGAGGCTAATATGTTGGCTGCTCTGGCCATCGTCCTTGCAGGCATTCCCCACGGCACGCTGGATGTCGAAATAGCCGCCGCCCATTTTGGGCAGAATGGGCTCGCCGGCAGGGCCAGGATTATCGGCGGCTATCTGGCCTGCGCGGCGGCCATGGTCGTTTTATGGCTCCAGCTGCCGGAACTGGCGCTCATTTCATTCCTGCTCATCTCAATTGTGCATTTCAGCCGTGACTGGCGCGGCGGCGTAGATCCGTTTCTGGCCATGATGGTTGGCTGGGCATTGGTCGCATTGCCTGCGCTGGCCAGCCCCGACGATGTCGCGATGATATTTGCCGCGCTAACGGGCAACCAGAACGGCGCCGTGATCGCCGCGCTGCTTGGCGCCGCATCCGTTCCTGCTGCGCTGGGCAGCCTTGTCTTGGCTTATTGGGCGTTCCGGCATGAGGATGCGCAAAGCGCCCTTGAAGTGCTGGCCTGCATCACAGCTGCCTTGTTCCTGCCGCCGCTCGTGGCATTTGCCGTTTTCTTTTGCGGGTTGCACTCGCCCCGGCACATGGCGGACGCGTTACGCGAAACAGGTGGTCTGTCCAAATTCAAAAAGGCAGCCATTGTCGCCGCCGTGTCCGCGCTTTCATTAGGGTTAGGCGTATTGATGTTCCTGTACCAAGGCGACGTCCCTTCGGACATGGGCATTGTCCGGTCTGCGTTCATTCTGATATCAACTTTGACGGTGCCGCATTTCATCCTTGAACACATCCTTGCGAAAAAGCCTGCCGCATAAGCTCTGCATCAACGCCCTTGCCCGAACGCACAAAGCGCGGCACATCATCGCTATAGTCTTCAGGAGTATGTCATGAAATTCCAAGCCCTGTCTTTGATGAGCAGCGTCGCGCTCTTGGCGCTTTCAACGCCGGCTTTTGCCCAGCTTTCAAAGCCCGAAGCCAAGATGGCCGCAACCGTTGACGCGGAATATGAACGCTCGGTTGCCTTGCTGGAGCGGATGGTCAACCAAAATTCGGGAACGATGAATTTCGCAGGCGTCAAAACCGTCGGCGACATGATGCGCGCTGAGCTCGAACCGCTTGGGTTCAAGGTTGCATGGCTGGACATGGCCAAGGCTGGGCGCGCTGGGCACCTGGTCGCAACAAAGGCGGGCAAGAAGGGCACAAAGAAGCTTTTACTGATTGCGCATCTCGACACCGTTTTTGAAGCGGATAGCCCCTTCCAGAAATTCGTCCGCAACGGTGATGAAGCCGTTGGCCCGGGCGCAGGTGACGACAAGGGCGGCATGGTTGTTATCGTGTCAGCGTTGCGCGCCATGCAGGCCGCAGGCACGCTGAAGGACGCGCATATAGAAATTCATATGACGGGAGATGAAGAGGACGCAGGCGACCCCATCGAGATTACCCGCGCGCCGTTGATTGCTGCCGGAAAGACCGCGGACGTCGCACTCGATTTCGAAGGCCTGTCGATTGAGGATGGCAAGGACATGGGCGTAATTGCCCGCCGGTCGTCAAACAGTTGGAAGTTGGAGGTTTCCGGCGTCACCGGGCATAGCTCACTAATCTTTGATTCGACGTATGGCGACGGCGCAGCGTTTGAACTTGCGCGCATTATCCACCAATTCCGCACAGAGCTGCCTGAGCCGAACCTGACATTCAACGTCGGCTTGATTGCGGCGGGGCAAGAGGCAGGCTTCGACAATGACGGTGTTCGCGCAAGTGCCAAAGGAAAGACCAACATCATTCCCGGCATAGCCATAGCGCGCGGAGACTTTCGGACCTTATCCGAAGACCAAAGTGCGCGGGTCCGGCAGAAGATGCAGGCCATCGTGTCGGCATCTGCACCAAAGACCAGCGCCAAAATCAGCTTTGACCCCGGCGGCTACCCCGCGATGGCGCCAACAGAGGGCAACAAGGCGTTGTTGGCTCAACTGAATGTTGTAAACCGGGATCTGGGACTGGATGCCCAACCGCCGCTCAACCCATTGAAACGCGGCGCAGGGGACATCAGCTTCGTCGCCAATGACGTCGACGGTCTCGTCGGCCTTGGCGTCTATAGCAAAGGCGACCACGCCCCCGGGGAGACTGTCGACCTTGCCAGCATCAAGCGTCAGGCAAAGCGTGCAGCCATCCTGATGAGCCGGCTGTCGCAGGAAAAGGCAATGTGACTGGGAACTGCAGTTTGATTATCTGATCAGTCGTCATCCTGAACTTGTTTCAGGATAATGTTCAACGTTGGTTGGTTATCCTGAAACAAGTTCAGGATGACGAGCGGCTTGGTGTTCAGGTTATACGGCGCACCACTCGAGGTTTCAGCAGACAATAAAAAAGGCGGCGCATTTCTGCACCGCCTTTTTAAATGTCGTATCAACGGAAGGTTCGGTAACTACCGACCCTCACGCGAAGCCTTGCCGAAGACGCGGTATTGTTCGTTGCCGACAAAACCGAATTTCGAGATTCCGCTACGCTTTACAGAGACCAGGGCCTTATCAACGGTGTCATATGGCGCCGTTGGGGCTGGTTGGAACTGAAGCTCTGGCTCCGGATTCATGGACGTCGTCCGGACCAGATACTGTTCCATCTGCTGAATCGAAACCGGCGTGCCGTTCCACTGAATTGCGCTGTTCGGAAGAATGATGATCTTGTTAATAACAGGATCGATCGGAACTTCCGGTGGTGGCGCATTTGGATCATTGACCGGAAGGTCGATGTTTACGGCGTGCGAAACCGGGGGGATGGTGATCATCAGCATGATGAGGAGAACGAGCATAACGTCGATTAACGGCGTTGTGTTCATTTCCATCATCGGCTGGCCATCATCGTTACCGCCACTCATTGCCATGATGATTGCTCCTTAAATAACTTACTGCACGTTCGCGGTTTCGAACGGCGATGAAATGAAGCCAACACGCGCAAAACCGGCCATCTGCATGGTGTAAATTGCACCACCGATGCATCGATAAGGCGTGTTGATATCACCACGGATGTGCGCCTCTGGCAGCATATCAGGCTCGATAAGACCAGCGGCAGCGGCTTCTGGGCCACCGAGCTTTTCAAATTCTGCCTTCAAATGCTTCGCCGCGCGATCCACCAACTCGGTTGAATCAACAGGCGTTACGTTCCAGTAAATGCGGCACTCGCCATTCGGGTTTGCACCTTGGTAAGCGGGGTCACCGGGATCACGACCACCGACATCGGTTGTTGTCACCGACAAAAGAACGTTTTCACGCTTTGCCTTTGTTGGTTCGAACTTGATGACCGGAATGTCCATCTTCACTGTCTGGATAGCGACAGGAATTGCGATGAGGAATACGATGAGGAGCACCAGCATGACGTCGACGAGCGGCGTCGTGTTGATGTCAGACATTGGCGTATCATTGCCGCCGCCTCCTGAACTGATTGCCATTGGCCAATCCTCTCTAAATAAATTGGGTCAAAAATGGAGCGCCAGCGGTTGCTGACGTATGGGCCGCGCCGAAACGCGGCCCTAACCCAATATTACTTCTTAGCTGCAGCAGGTGCTGGCTTACCAGCTGGTGCAGCGGCAGGAACAGCAGGCTTAAGGCGGCCGCCCGAAGAGATGTAACCAAGCACATCGTTCGAGAAGGTCGAAAGGCTACGTGCGATTGTCTTGTTACGTGCCTGAAGCCAGTTGTACGCAAGAACGGCAGGAACAGCAACGAACAGACCAATTGCGGTCATGATCAGTGCTTCACCAACTGGACCAGCGATCTTACCAATGTCAGCCTGACCAGCGATACCGATTTTGATCAGCGCCGAGTAAATGCCGATAACCGTACCGAGCAGACCAACAAAAGGAGCCGTTGCACCAACCGTTGCGAGGAACGGAAGGCCGCCCGCTAGCTTGTTGTTGATGGAATCTTCCGAACGGGCCATTGCGCCGTGCAGCCAATCATGGGCTTCAATAGGGTCGGTCAAAAGGCTGTGCTGCTTTTGAGCGGCGATGCCATCATCAACGACTTGACGATATGCACTGTTCTTATCGAGCTTTGCAGCGCCTTCTTCAAGCGTTGCAGCGCGCCAGAATTGTGCACGGACGTCCTTGTACTGGTTCAGAACCTTCTGCTGTTCAAAAAGCTTCGTGAACATGATGTAGAAAGAGAAGACAGACATAATGACCATGACGATGAAAATCGACCATGAAATCGGGCCACCTTCGTTAAGCGCAGGGATAAGACCGAATTGTGCGGCCACATCTGGGTTTGCGGCGCCGGCCGCAGTCAGAAACAAAATCGACATTTTAACTACCTCTCAAAAAATAGAACTATCTAGTAAAAAAGACCCGGAACCAAGGCTCCCCCTTTTACCGGGCCAGAAAATTATTTCGGTATCTGCCACCGGACGCGGTTTGAATACGAACCTTGAACTTTTTCGCCATTACGAACGGCGGGTTCAAAGCGCGCACGACGCTTCACGTTGGTGCAGGTTGCCGCATCAAGATCCGCATGGCCACTTGACTGCGTAACTTGGCAATCAACGACACGGCCATCGATTCCGATAGTAACGCGGAAGCCAGTCGTTCCTTCACGCTCCTGTTGCAACGCACGCGACGGATAGTCATTCGTGTTTGCCCAGTTGCCTGGATTGCCCCGTGGCTTCGCTTCAGCAGTAGGACCTGCTGGCGGCGGCGGCGGCGCTGGTGGCGCAGCTGTCGGTACAATTGGAGCCGCAGGTGGCGGCGTATCAACTGTGCGAACCGTTGGCGGTGGTGTCACCGTAACAACCATTGGCGGAGGCGAAACGACCGGAGGCTCGATTTGCTTCTCTGGTTCTGGTGGTGGTTCTTCTTCTTCGGGTGGTTCTTCTTCTTTCACGTCGACCACGGTCATCTTTTCCTTGATCGAGACGACCGCATCATATGCGAGGCCAGTCACCAAGGCATAACCGAGGAAAGCGTGAAGAAGGAGTACAATGACGACAGAAACCAAACGGTTTGTGCTCATCCCATCTTGATCAGCATATGCCATGCGGAAACAACTCTCCTACCTTCAAAACAAAATAGTACACTAAGGGCGCACATTTCACCGTGACCCAAAGTACCCTCGCGATATCGAAAACTATCTTTTTTTTTGCTCGATTCATCGACGCATTAGCCAACCCTAACAGGCCAAGCAATCCGGATTCTGCGATTCAGACGCAATTCATGGACAGGTTCACATTATGCTACGATATGATACACGCAAAACGGGCGGCGGACGCCGACTTTGGAAAGGGTTGTTTAATGCGAATTTCGCAAGCGAAAGTGATTTTATGCTTGGTTTTGATAGGCTTGGGCAATGCCGCATCTGCCCAACCCGTGGCCACCCTGCCACCTGCACTCGCCATTGAAGCAGAATCGGCAAGTTATTCGGATCTTGCCGATTTGGTCGTCATATCGCCTCTGATCACTGA
>JBILBJ010000108.1:0-6447 GCA_044353705.1 Sphingorhabdus sp.
CCGCAATGCCGAGCGGGTTAATCGTGCCCTCTGCGCCGCCAGCCAACATAATGTCGGCGTCATCGTCGCGGATCATGCGGGCTGCATCACCAATGGAATGCGCGCCCGTGGAACAGGCGGTCACTACAGCGTGATTGGGGCCTTTTAGGCCATATTTAATGCTGACCTGACCCGAGATCAGGTTAATCAGGCGACCATGCACGAAATGCGGGCTGACGCGGCCGGGGCCTTTTTCAGCGAGCAGCAATGCTTCGCTTTCAATGCCGGGCAGACCGCCAATGCCGGATCCGATGGAGCAGCCTGCGCGCACTTTTTGTTCTTCGGTCAATTCGGTGAGGCCGGCATCTTCCAATGCCTGGCCTGCGGCATCGATGCCGTAAATGATAAAGGGATCAACCTGCCGCTGAACCTTGTGGTCAACGCGCTTGTCGGGGTCAAAGCCCCATGCGTGGTCCTTTGGCTTTACCTCGCAGGCAATATGACATTTATGGTCGCTGGCGTCAAAACGCGTAATCATGCCTGCGCCGGATTTGCCAGCAATCAGGTTGGACCATGTCGTTTCGACATCAGCCCCCAAAGGTGTGACCAGACCCAGTCCAGTGACCACGACACGACGCATTGCGTTATCTCCAAAATGCTAATCTTCGCAGCCCAATACCGCGAACAAGTGCCAAAATGCAAACGGCTTTCCGACGGTAGCGCTGTTGACGCCGGTCGGAAAGCCGTTGGAATTTATAACTGCCCGCGCGACACAGCGCGCGAGACGGTTCAGCCGTTGCTGTTGATGAAGTCGATTGCGTCCTTAACGGTAGCGATCTTTTCAGCCGCATCGTCAGGAATTTCAACGTTGAATTCTTCTTCGAACGCCATGACGAGTTCGACGATGTCGAGGCTGTCTGCGCCAAGATCGTCGATGAAGCTTGCAGCTTCCGTGACCTTGTCAGCTTCAACGCCGAGATGCTCAACTACAATTTTTTTGACCCGTTCTGCGGTATCGCTCATTTTTTGTGCCCCTTATATTGTTGGGAGGATGAATTTCAGTAATCGCCCTAATGTCCAGATTGCCCGCTGGCAAGTGGCAAGCGACGTTATGCGTCAAAGCATCGCCATGCCGCCATTTACATGGATTGTCTGGCCTGTGACATAGCCAGCCTCTTTCGACGCGAGATAGGCCACCGCAGCGCCAATATCCGCGCCTTCACCCATGCGGCCCATCGGGATGCGCGCGTTCAGCGCTTCTTTTTGCGCATCTGGTAAAGTTTCGGTCATCGCGGTGGCAATGAAGCCCGGCGCGACGCAGTTTGCGGTGACATTGCGGCTCGCCAATTCCTGCGCAATCGCCTTGGTCATGGCGGTGAGGCCGCCTTTTGATGCGGCATAATTGGCTTGACCGGGGTTGCCGGTGGTGCCCACAACGCTGGTTATCGTAATGATACGGCCGAAGCGTGCTTTCATCATCGGTTTTGTGGCAGCGCGCATGAGGCGGAATGTCGCTTCGAGGTTGATACGGATGACGTCATCCCATTCCTCATCCTTCATGCGCATGGTCAAATTGTCGCGTGTAACGCCCGCATTATTGACCAATATGTCGATCTTGCCCAATTTTTCGAGCGCAGCCGGGACAAGCGCTTCAACGCTATCCTTGTCGCCAAGGTTGCATGGCACGGCAACATGATCGCCGCCCAATGATACGCGAAACGCCTCCAGCTTTTCGACGTTGGAGCCTGAAACAGCCAGCTGCGCGCCTTGAGCTGCGAGCGCGTGGCAGATTGCGCTGCCAATACCGCCCGATGCCCCGGTGACGAGTGCTGTCATGCCAGTAAGATCAAACATATTATTCTCCCTTAAACTCGGGTGCGCGTTTTTCGAGAAACGCAGTGATCGCTTCATCATTGTCCGCGGTGGCATGCGCAAGGCTTTGCATCGCGGCGGACATTTCGAGGATATTTTTCAGGTCCGCCGTCTGCCCTTCGCGCAACAGCCGCTTGGTCATGCGGACGGCATGTGGCGGGTTGGCGGCGATCTTGTCCGCCACCTTGCGCGCGGCAGTCATCAGATCGGCATCATCCACAACTTCGGACACGAGGCCAATGCGCAGCGCCTCTGCCGCGTCGATGGTTTCGCCTGTCAACGCAAGCTCGGTGGCTTTGGAAAAACCGACGATGCGCGGCAAAAGCCATGCACCGCCATCACCCGGCGTAATGCCAAGGCGCACAAAGCTTTCTGCAAATTTGGCCGAGGCTGCCGCGATACGAATGTCGCACATCGTGGTCAGGTCAAGCCCTGCACCAATGGCGGGGCCGTTGACGGCCGCAACAACGGGAACCTCAAGCGCCTGAAACATCAGCGGGAGCCGCTGAATACCATATTTATAGTTCCGCCGCGTTTCGGCTGGCAATCCGGCGCGCAGGCCGCCGCTGTCGGGGCGCATCTGTTTCAGGTCGCCGCCGGATGAAAACACCGTTCCAGCTCCGGTTAGAATGACGCAGCGCACCGACATATCTTGGTCCGCAGTCATGAAGGCATCGCAAATCTGTTCGACGACGCCGACGTCCGATATCGGGTTGCGCTTTTCGGGCATGTTCATTGTGATGGTCAATATGCCGCCATCGCGCGACTGGAGAATTTGGTCCGTCATTATATCGCTTTCAACAAAGCTTCGATGTCATCCATGCTGATGACGCTATTGGTGGTGATGTCTTCATGCGTGCTGCGCTTCACCATGGGGGATAGCACTTTGCCGCCGAACTCAACGAAATGGGTAACGCCAGTCTGTGCCATCGCGATTGCAGATTCACGCCAGCGCACGCGTCCAGTTACCTGCTGCACCAATTGCGCGGCGATGATGTCGGGTTCTGACACCGGCGCTGCCGTCACGTTCGCAAAAAGGGGAACGAGCGGCGCATGAATGGTCGTCGTGCCAAGCGCGCTTTGCATTTCATCGGCTGCGGGCTGCATCAATGGGCAATGAAAGGGTGCGGACACTGGCAACAATATGCCGCGTTTGATCCCATGGTCCTTGGCCAACTCAATCGCGCGATCAATCGCGCCTTTATGCCCTGAAATCACGACCTGCGACGGATCATTGTCATTTGCGACGGTGCAGGTTTCACCCTCAGCCGCAGCCTCGGCCAGTGCTTCGGCTTTCTCGATGTCTGCCCCAAGCAATGCAGCCATCGCGCCAATGCCAACGGGAACAGCGGCCTGCATGGCGCGACCACGAAGCTTTAGCAATGCGGCCGTCACGGACAATGGCAACGCGCCAGCGGCACACAGCGCGCTATATTCGCCCAAAGAATGGCCCGCCACGAAATTGCATTTCTCCGAAAGGCGGACGCCGCCTTCGGTTTCGAGCACGCGCAAGGTCGCAATGGCATTTGCCATAATCGCAGGCTGGGCATTTTCGGTCAGCGTAAGCTCGCTTTCGGGACCATCGCACATCAACCGGAACAGATGTTGGCCAAGCGCTTCGTCGACTTCCTGAAACACCGCGCGGGCGGTAGGGCTGGCGTCGGCGAGCGCTTTGCCCATGCCAACCGCCTGGCTGCCTTGTCCTGGAAATATAAATGCGCGCATATTCGCTCCCGTCAGTCCGTGTTTATGCCAAATCGCCTATGGCGCGGCGCTGGATGATGCAAGCCCGAACGGCACGATGCGGTTATCGGCGTCATGGCCGATGTCCGCGCGGCCAAGATAGTTTATGCCCGTCTTCGCGCACCAGCGCCGGGCAATGTCTTCGGCGCCTTCGCCAAATGGCCGGTCATTTTCGGGCACATCGCTGACACGGCCAAGCCGCAATCCTGCGAGGCCAGCCGATTGCAAATGGGTGCTGACATTGAAAAAGGCCCGGTCAAATCCATAGAGATATTCGCTGACTTCCTCGACCATCAGCACATGGCCATTCAAGTCGGGCATCAATGGTGTTCCGACCATCATGGCCAGCGTCATCAGGTTGAACGCAGCATGTTTTTCCCCGCCCTGCACATGCGGTTCAAGCGCGTGCGGCGACCCCTGCACGATCCAGTCAAGCGCACGGGTCACGGCTGCGTCGCCGCCTGCGCGCCGTATGTCTGCCGGCATTGGGCCATGGCACACGCGGCCAATGCGCGCGCGATATAAAGCGCCGAGCACATTGCCGGCATCGCTATAGCCCATATATATCTTGTCAGCTGCGACGGATTTTAGAGCCGCGACGGCATCTTCCGCGATCCGGCATGCGCCATATCCGCCACGGACAAACCAGACCGCATCAAAGCTGGGGTCGTTGGCAAGCGCCACAAAAGCGTCGCGCCGTTCGTCATCCGAACCCGCAAAATGCCCCGCCTCGGCAAAGCATTGGTCATGAAAATAAAGCTCCGCGCTCGGATGTGATGTTGCGGCGAGTGCCGAAATGCGTGCGGCGTCTTCACGCGTAAAGGGCGTCGACGGTGCGCATATCCCGATTTTCATGAAAAGCCTTCCATCCCCACACCGTAGCCCTGAGCCGTCAGCGCGCAAGCGCTGGCGAAAAGTCGAAGGGCGCTTTGCCGCCGATAACCGCCCTTCGACGGACGCAGCCGCGATGCGACTGCTGCTCAGGGCTGCGGTTACCTTCGCTTGCCATTGCCAAATCTCCTCTTACCCAATAACCGACGCTTATGCACAAAAACAAATCCTATTTCTTCTGTGGCATTGGCGGTTCGGGCATGTTGCCTTTGGCGAATATCGTTCGCGATGCAGGCGCAACCGTTGCCGGGTCGGACCGCGCGCTGGATCAGGGCCGCTTGGGCGCCAAGTTTGAATGGTTACAAAGCCTTGGCATCGACCTGTTTGCGCAAGATGGCAGTGGCCTCATCAGCGGTGACCAAATCCTGATCGCGTCTGCCGCTATCGAAGACAGCGTGCCGGATGTTGCGAAGGCAAATGCTTTGGGCTGCGCCCGCATGACGCGCGCCGAGCTGCTCGCGGATTTGTTCAATAATGCGCCGCGCAGCGTTGCCGTTGGCGGGACCAGCGGGAAATCGACCGTCACGGGTATGATCGGCTGGATATTGACCGATGCAGGGCTGGACCCAACCATCATGAACGGCGCGGTGATGAAGAATTTCGTCGCCGATGACGCGCCTTTTGCCAGTGCACGTGTGGGGCAGGGGGATGTCTTTGTTTCGGAGGTCGACGAAAGCGATGGTTCTATCGCCTTGTTCACCCCCGAAGTCGCGGTGCTCAACAATGTCAGCCTCGACCATAAAAGCCTTGAAGAATTGCGGCAGCTGTTCGGTGACTTTGCCAAGAAAGCAAAGACAAGCGTGTGGAACGCCGATGACGCGGAGACTGTGGCGCTCGTGGAACCCTTGGCGCTGGCAGGCGCAATCAGCTTCGGCTTTTCAGCGCAGGCTGATTTCCGCGCGACCGATATCGTGGACCTGCCGCTGGGCAGCCGTTTCACGCTGCACGCAACGGGCGATACCCATGACGTCGCGCTCATCGTCCCCGGCCGCCACAATATCGCCAACGCACTTGCCGCCATCGCCGCTGCGACCGCGCTTGGCGTGACCATTGCGCAGGCTGTTCGCACGATTGAGCGTTTCAACGGCCTCGCCCGCCGCTTCGACATTGTCGGCACCGCAAACAACATCACCGTCATCGATGATTTCGGCCATAACCCCGACAAGATCGCCGCAACGCTTGCGACACTCAAAGCCTTTCCGGGCCGGATCATCGCCTTCTTTCAACCGCATGGCTACGGCCCAATCCGCGTGATGGGCGCTGAATTGGCAGGTGTTTTTGCCGACATGCTGGGCGAGGATGATCACCTCATCCTCTGCGACCCTGTCTATTTCGGCGGCACTGTCGACAAAAGCGTCGGCAGCCAAAGCATCACCGACGCGGTCACTGCCGCCGGACAAAATGCCGAATACATCCCGGCGCGCGAAGACTGTGGCAACCGCATGGTCGATCTCGCGGTACCCGGCGACCGGATTGTCATCATGGGCGCGCGGGATGACACGTTGAGCGCGTTTGCGGCAGATATTTTGGCACGGCTTGGCGCCTAGCAATATCTCGACATATCGCCATTCCGGCGAATCGCTTGCTTTTCCCGCAAATCCCACCTAAGCGCGCGACTTCGCCTGGGGTAACCCATGTGAAAACGAAGAAAGCCGGAGGGGCGTATGCATGGTGCTGCGTCAGCGATCGGTAGGAACAAGGAAACGCCCATGCCAAATTACGAGCATGTATTTTTGGCGCGTCAGGACCTTTCACAGGCCCAGGTTGATGCGCTGGCAGAAGTTGCCACCAAGATTGTGGAAGACAATAAAGGTAAGGTCGTAAAGACCGAAACTTGGGGTCTTCGCACACTGACTTACAAAATTCAGAAAAACCGCAAAGCGCATTTCGTAATGCTCGACATCGAAGCTAATGGCGACACCATCGCCGAGCTCGAGCGTCAGACACGTATGAACGAAGACA
>JBILBJ010000260.1:0-6385 GCA_044353705.1 Sphingorhabdus sp.
TCCGCCTCCGCCTTGGCCTGCGCCAGATAGAAATCCCGCTGTGCCTTATGCGCGGGGTCCGCCCCGTCGACCCACGTAATGACTGCATCGACCTCTATCATTCACCCACAATTTACGCCCCAGTTTGCGCCGCTGTAGGTTTATGCAAACGTTTTGGGAAATGTATAATCTTTGGGGGGTGGAGGGGCGTGATAACGGGCACGGTCATGTCCGGTTTGCCGTCGCACGCAACGAATTGTAAAATTTTGTTTACAATGTTGTGCCCCGCGATATCTTTGGCGCCGAAGACGGCAGCGACAATGATTATAATGACACGTTTTTGCAGATGCAGTGGTTTGCGCGGCTGGGATGAAGTTGCTGATCGGGAGTATGATTGATGATGAACTCCAATAGGGGGCGCTTGTGAAAATTGGCTGGCTGAAACTGCAGAACTACAAAAGTTATAGAGATAGTGGAAAGATTGAGTTCGCGCCCGATTTCACAGTGATAGTTGGCAAAAATAATTCTGGAAAATCTGCGCTTTTACAAGGCCTGCGCTTTAGAAACGCAGGTGCGAAGCCACATCGATCCCCGTTGGTGGATCGCGACGTCGCCCTTGATCCGACCTCCAAGTTTGAGGTCGAGGTCTTGTTTGACTGGGATGAATTAGAGAAAGTTGCTGGCCGTGCCGATCTGAACCATATGGCATTTCCGGCTAACCAAAATGAAACTGATCTAATTCCAAACTTACACGATAACTGGCGAGAATTTGTTTCGCGGAGAACCATCAAGATTCCTTTAGCTTGGCCTAGCGATCAGCAAAACGCTTTAGCGCTGCACTGGCCTTCGCATAGACAATTTGATGATCCGACCCCACCCCAGAGATTCACTATGGTCGTTAATTTTCATCCGCCTTCAAGCGAATGGCGGTTTGCTGGGATGAGCGGACAGGACGAGAACTTACCGCAAATTGCAACCGAAGGACTAACGCGCCAAATTTTCGTGTTCGACGCTGAGCGTCTCAACATAGATTTATCTGGACCACAGGCTAGCCAAACGCTGGATGCTAACGCCGGCAACCTCCCTGCACTGCTGCACGAAATGCAAGCCAATCCAGATCTTTGGGAGCAATTCATTCGACATGTAGGGGAAGTGTTTCCTCAGATTACCTCCATCACTACGCCACCTGTCGAAGTCGGCGGCCAAATCTCAATCAGCGTTTGGCAAGTCGATACAGCGACGCAGAGGGCGGATCTGGCTGTAAGGTTGAAAGAGTGCGGTACCGGTGTGGGGCAAGTGCTAGCGATCCTTTACATCGCTATGACAAGGACAGGGAATGTCATTGCCATTGACGAACCAAATAGCTTTTTGCACCCCGGAGCTTCTCGAAAACTGATAGAAATTCTAAAAAAATATGACAAAAATCAGTACGTCATCGCAACACACTCTGCCGATCTGATCACAGCAATACGACCAGAAATTTTGCATCAGGTTACTTGGGATGCAACAAACGGAGAAAGCAAGGTTCGCCGGATTGACCAGTCGAACATGGACGATATGTCTGAATGGCTGTCAGATTTGGGCGTAAGGCTATCTGACGTTTTTGGAGCGGAGCAGGTTATTTGGGTCGAAGGGCAAACTGAAGCGGCATGTTTTCCAATACTGGCCGGGCGATGCGATCCGCCGCCTCCGCTTGGAACAGTCTTTGTCCCATTACGTAATACTGGGGATTTCGAGGCCAAGTCTGCAGACGCTAAACAAGTGTGGGAGGTTTATAAGCGATTGACCGAACGCGCGGCGCTGGTTCCTCCGGCCATCGCCTTTAGCTTCGATCGCGAGAAACGAACACAAACTCAAATGGATCAGCTCGAAAAGCTTTCGAAGGGCAAAGTATCATTTCTGCAACGCACACTTTTAGAGAATTACTTTCTGCATGTCGGGGCAATCCAGCACGCAATTGAAGGTGAGTTTCAGTTCCGTGCTGTCGAAGGCGCCGCGCCATCCATCGACGAATTGGCTACAGCGATTAATGTGATAACGATGGAAGATCCTACACGAAACAAGGCGTTGGATTGGAAGGACGACAACGAATGGGTTGAAACCTGCCATGGCGCAAAATTGTTTGAAAGTTTGTTTGCCAAATATCACCTGACCTATTCAAAAATCCGACACGGGGAGCAAATCGTTAAATGGCTCTCGGCCCACGACCCTGATCACTTAGCTGAATTGATTGAATATCTGTCGTCCTTGTGGAGTGGAGTGCCTGAGTCCGCATAGTTTAACGCGCTTATTTTCGTTGGTACACAATTCCGGTAGAACAATATTCGATTTATGGTGACAGTGCACTGAATAGGAGTTGAATGCACTGAGCCCGGAACCTCAGCTTTGCTAATCGTGTTTGAAGGGTTCATTTCGCTGATATGGGTCCACAGCTTTTAGTAGATTGGAAATGGCACTGTCATTCTGATCAACGATATAAATGGGATCACCCCACTCGATTGGATATCGGTTCCAGAACTTAGAGTGCACCTCATTCAGCCTGCGTATGTGACCGATATCGTCTTCGCTTAATATCAGCTTCTTTGCCAAAGCGTCATTTAGCAATTTGTCGATATCGTGACCATATTTCTGCACGTTGATGATATCTTCAATTGGCACGCCAACACTGAGTAGGTACGATTTGAGAGCTAACTCAATCGCGTGGCAACCCAAAAAATATTTGGGCGCATTGGGCGGCATAAGCTCTATGCAGTTGAGATACGCTCGGTGAAAATCATAAGCGAGGCGCAGAAACTCGTGCGAACGCAGGTTCTGCGGAAACTCTTTGTTAAATTTGTCTCGCTTCATCGTACCTACAAGCCCTTTGCCCTTGCCCATCGAACTACAGTGACTGTGCACTGAATAGGCGTTGAGCGCACTGTCACCGAAACCTAGTGAGAAGGTAGCAACCACCATGGATTGGCCCAAGTAGGAGCGGTTCGTATACGAGCCGTTCGTATATTCAGACCCTCACAAATTACCGCGACACCTAAGACAAACCCCAAATATTAACCGCGCTTTTGGGGTTGTGTTCTATAATCCGTTGCGCAAGCACGCTGGGAACGGGATGCTGTCACCCGTCGCGTTCGAACGGCAGCAGATTGTGAAAGCAGAAGGCGTCTAGAAAACTAACGGCTATTCAATTAGATATCCAATCGAGCTGCTGAAAAAGACGGCGGCCAAAACGTAATGGAGGTCTCGGTGGACAATATCATCCCCATTGAGCGGGCATTCGCCTTTGTACGAAAAAAGCGACAGTTAGGATGAGTGGCTCATTAAACATATCTATTCGACAGGAAGAAGCCCGCGATGTGGCCGACATCCGTGAACTGGTTGATGTAGCGTTCAAGCCGATGTGGTTTAGTGATGGCACGGAGGCAGAGTTGGTAGATAGGCTCCGCTCGGCGGGCGATTTGTACCTCTCTTTGGTCGCGGTCACGGGCATCAATCAGATTATTGGTCATGTTGGTTTTAGCCCAACAACAATTGATGGATTGGATTACGGCTGGCTTCAAATGGCGCCAGTATCTGTCTTGCCAGATTATCAACTCAAAGGTGTCGGATCGGCATTGATTCAAGCAGGGATTAGCGCGTTGATAACGCGCGGGGTTGCCGGTGTCGCAGTGGTGGGCAATCCTGTTTACTATGAGCGTTTCGGCTTCCGCAATATTCCGGGACTAGAGCCATTGATTCCAAGTGATGCGCCTTATTTTCGCGCCCAAAGCTTGTTTGGGCCAGAACTCCAAGGCCGGCTTCGCTACGCTCCTGCGTTCGACTAGCCCCAGCTTTGGCCCCAAACACTGACCGCGCCTCGCCGGGGACACGCAATGGCATGTCCCCGTTTTGGAACACCGTGCGCTCCGGCCCGTTATCCTTCCCTTGATACTCTCCGTATGCTGACGCTGACGTGCTTTGGCTGTTCGGATCAACCGAAGGAGCTCCATATGAAAAAAGCACTTATCACAACATTGGTCGCCGCGACTGCGTTGACGGGGGGCTGCACCTCTTATGGCGGTGGCTCGGCCTATGATGATGGTGGCTTTGGTTATTATGACCGCGCGTCCTATGACCGTTATGGCAATTATGATTATAACCAGCCCGACCCCCAATATAATGGCTATTATGCCGACCGATATTATCGCCAAGACCGCCGCTATCGCGAACGGCGTCTGACCGATAATGACCGGATATATCGTGGCCAGAACGGCCAATATTATTGCCGCCGGTCCGATGGCACGACGGGCCTGATCGTCGGTGCCGTTGCCGGCGGTGTGCTGGGCAATATTATCGCGCCGGGCAATTCGGATACGTTGGGCACTATACTGGGCGCCATTGCCGGTGGTGCCGCGGGACGCGCCATTGACCGCAAAGACGTGCGCTGCCGCTAAAGCATTTCAGGTACGGGCGATCGCTGCGGGTCGCCCGCCCGAAAAAACAACTTTCCTACATAGTCCGCTTTATGTTTCTGTTGCGGACATGACAGATGCATCGCCGCCCAATCCAAACGCCAATCCAAGCCCCGCCCCAAGCCCTGACGCCGGTTCTGATGCGGATTTTGACGATCTGTTGGCCTTTACCCCCGTGCCGATGCAGCGCCGCCGTGCCGATGGGTGGAGCGCGGAGCGGCAGCGGCGCTTTATCACCGCCTTGTCGGTTATGGGTGCGGTTGGCCCGGCGGCGCGGGCGGTGGGCATGGGGCGGGCATCGGCCTATCGCTTGCGCGAACGGGCAGGGGCGGCTGGCTTTGCCGAGGCGTGGGATATTGCGATTGCCTGTGGCGCGGACCTGCAATTTCACACTGCGCTGGATCAGGCGATTAACGGCGTCACCACCGTGCGCGTGATGCGTGGCGGCACGGTTGAGGTCGTGAATGCGCCCGACCGTAAAGTTCTGAACGCGGCGTTATTGCCTAAGACCCGCCTGTCGACGGCGCTTTCGGCGCAGGCACGCGCGGTTAAAGCGACAAGGGAGACATCATAAATGCGCAATGCGGTCGCTTTTGTCGCTTTTGCCGGGGGAGCCCCCGCTTACGTGCTTGATTGCTTGCGCAGGCGGCATAGGAATGGCTGGCATAACGCGCCGGCGGCGTTATGCTGCGCCTTCATCGCCCAAAATAGTTGAACCATCATGACGAAGCCGAAAAATCCCAGCTGGTTTGACATTTCCATGGATGCCTTCGCGCTTGCGGCGGAATCCAACATGGTAATTGCCGCGCGCTTGGGCAGTCTGGCGCTTGGCGGGCCGAATGCGGTGCGTGAGGCGGAGCGGATGGTGAGCGAAAAGGTCGCGGCGAACATGGCGCTTGGCGCGGACCTGATGACCGGCAAGCACGGGCTTACCCCCGAAAGCATGGTCAGCGGCAGTATCGACCATTACGCCAAGCATGTGACCGCCAACCGCAAACGGCTTTTGGGTTAAAGCGGGCGGCTGAACACCGGCGAAAATGGCGGAAAAACAGGGAAAAAGCGGGATTCGACCTTGTTATTTGCTAATGCCGTAAATTAGGCGTATAAGCCAAACACGCTATCGTCGACCGCGACGGAATTTGAGGCGCGTATCTGATGAAACAAGCGGAGCGTGCAACGTTTTTCCCAACACGACTTGGCTACCCACTTGGCGCTGTTGCCCGGTGGTCACCTGTTTCGTGAAAGGAACATATTATGCCTACTGGCACCGTAAAATTCTTCAATGCCGATAAAGGCTATGGCTTTATTGCACCCGATGGTGGTGGCGATGACAGCTTCGTGCACATCTCGGCTGTTCAAGCTGCTGGCATGCACTCGCTCGACAAAGAGCAGCGCGTAAATTTCGAAGTCGAAATTGGCCGCAACGGTAAAGCTTCGGCTGTAAATCTTTCAGCTGCTGATTAATCAGCGCTAAGGTTTAAAAAAAAGGGCTGCCGAAAGGCGGCCCTTTTTTTGTGCGCTGCGATTGGCGGATTAATCGAACAGCTCTTCCAGAAATGACTTCCTCCGCTTTTGATACGGATAGCCATGGCCAAAGCCCGGCTGCTGGTGGCCATAGCCTGGCGGTGCAAATCCGGCTGGCGCTTGCGGCGGAACGGGTTGTGGGGCAGCTTGCGGTGCAGGCATCTCGGCAGCAACGCTGCGTTCGATGATCTTGTCCAATTCCCCACGATCAAGCCAAACGCCGCGGCATTGTGGGCAATAGTCGATTTCGACGCCCTGACGGTCACTCATGACAAGCGCGACCTTGCAAACAGGGCATGGCATTCCAACGGCTGGGTTCATATCGGGTCTCCTCTTTATTGGTTTAAAGCGGTCCGACATCGCCGTCAGGTGACGACCAGAGGGGCCCGGCCCGCAAAACGCAGTTGGGCATTGGTCGGCACTATTTCAATAACCCT
>JBILBJ010000008.1:0-20219 GCA_044353705.1 Sphingorhabdus sp.
GCGGGTGAAAGTCAAGCCCGTAACCCCAAATCAGACGTCAAAGCGGGCCAATGCCCCCTGAATCGTCATACTGGACTGGTTTCAGCCTCTTCGTTTTGTCGAACCGTCGTTTTTTCGGACGCTGGAGCGCGTTCAACATGGCCGACTTTGATCGCCAAAACAAAAGCGATTCGCGAGGCAGTTCACTCCGCCCGCCGCACACATCGCATTTTGAGAATGACGTGCTAGGGCAGACAATATGGACACTGCTTTTACGACCTTCCTGTCTGTTTTCCTCGCCGAGATGGGCGACCGGACCCAGATCCTCGCTGCCGTGCTCGCGCTGCGCTATCGCAACAACAACGCGATTCTTGGCGGGCTCGCCTGTGCCACTTTGCTCAATTGCGGCATTTCGGCAGCCGGCGGCTCGGTGATCGATAGTTGGATGAGCGCGCAGTCCGTTCAGATGTTCGCTGGCCTTGCCTATATCTTTGCCGGTGCGGGCATGTTGCTGTGGCGGCGCAATGTCGACCCGTTATCAGGGTGGAAAACCCCTGCATTTCTAACCGCATTCTTGGGTCTGTTTATCCTCGAATTTGGCGACAAGAGCCAGTTCATCATCGCCGCGCAAAGCGCCCGTACGCCGTATTGGGGCATGGCTGCGGTCGGCGGGTTCATCGGCATCATGGCCGCATCGGTGCCCGCGGTCATCCTGCGCGCGCGCCTTGGCCAGATTGTGCCGTTGAAACCCATAAGGTGGGTCTCTGGTGCATTGTTGCTGGGATCGGGCTTTGTATTGGCCACGCAGGCCAATGGCATCAGCTAATTGCCGCGGCCGCAAGGGCGGGTGCTGTAAATAGCGGGCTTCGTTCCTATGTTAAGTTCTCCCCCCCCGAATATGGAGAACTGCCATGGCACATGGTGACAATAGCAAAAAAGCACTGGCCGATGCGTTGAATGGCCTGCTGGCCGATTATTATGCGCTCTACCTCAAGACCAAGAATTTCCATTGGCATGTGACCGGTCCGCATTTTCGCGAATATCATCTGCTGTTTGATGAACAGGCGACCGAACTGATCGCAACCACCGACCTTGTCGCCGAACGCGTGCGCAAGCTGGGTCAGGACACGCTGACGTCCATCGGCGCGATTGCCGCCAAGCAGCGGATCAATGACCATGATTCGACTTCGACTGATGCACCCAAGATGCTGAAGGAACTGCACGCCGACAATGAAACGCTGATTAAGGCATTGAAAGACGCAAAGGACCTTGCGGATAAAGCCGGCGACAATGCAACCGATGGCCTGCTGGACGACTGGACGGACCAAGCGGAACAGCGCGCCTGGTTCCTGGCCGCGACAATCGGCAAGGCATGAAAGACACAAAAAAGGCAGGCGAAGCGTTGTGCTTCACCCGCCTTTTTGAAATTCTAAAGCGCGCTTATTCGGAAAGCGGGCCCAAGTTGGTGGCCGAATATTTGCCGCGACGATCGATTTCGATGTCAAACGCCAAACGGTCACCCTGAGTCACTTGACCCATGCCCGAACGTTCAAGCGCAGAAATGTGCACAAACACATCTTCGCCGCCATCATCACGCTGCACAAAACCAAAACCCTTCATGTCGTTGAAGAATTTGACGGTTCCATTGGCACGTTCGCCAGTCGATTCGCGCTGCGGACCACGTGGTGCCGAATCACGGTCACCACCGCGGAAGCCACCACGGTCATCACCGCGCGGGCCGCGGTCACGATCAAATGCTGGACGGTCCGGACGCGGTGCGCGCTCGGTCACTTCCATTGGCTCACCATCGATGACGAGGTCCGTTGCCGAAACCTTGCCGCCACGCTCGACGAGCGAGAATTCGAGCGGCTGGCCTTCAGCAAGACCCGTCAGGCCAGCTTGCTCAACCGCGCTGATGTGTACGAACACATCATCGGGACGACCGTCGACCTGAATGAAGCCAAAGCCCTTTTGACCATTGAAAAACTTAACAATTCCTTTGCCGGAACCGATGACTTGCGCTGGCATTGGTGGGCCGCCTGGGCCACGCCGAGGTGCACCGAAGCCACCTCCGCCGCCGCTATTTCCGCCGCCGAAACCGCCACCTGAGCGGCCGCCGCCAAAATCACTTTGATAGGGGGACGGTGCGCGATAACCGTCATAGCTTTCATCACCGAAACCATCTCTTTTGTCCCGGCCTTTGCCAGCACGCTTGCGATCAAAACCCATAACTTCTTACTTGCCTTCTCATCGCCCAGAACCACTATGTTATGCAGTCGAGGGCGACTGTACTGCACGTCACAAGCGCAGCCGTTGGTGATTGCGCAAGCATTTTGTATATCGCAATAAAAGGTTACGCGATAGCTAATATTGCGGGCGAAAATCGCAGGGTGCCAACTGTAGTTTCATTTGCCTTGCACGGTCCGGTGGGGCAAGGGGCTAGCATGAGCGTATATTTACACGAAGAAGACCTTCCCGCAGGCGTACTTGCCGATGGCCCCGTCGCCGTAGACACCGAAACCATGGGGCTCATCACCCAGCGTGACAGGCTGTGCTTGCTGCAGATTTCCGACGGACGCGGCGATGAACATCTTGTGCGTTTTGGCCGCAACAGTGACTTTTCTGCACCAAATTTGCGTGCGGTACTGGCCGATCCCGCCCGTTTGAAGCTGTTCCATTATGCCCGATTCGATTTGGCGGCGATTTCGCATTATTTGAACATCGTCGCGACGCCGTTATTCTGCACCAAAATCGCCTCGCGCCTTGTTCGGACCTACACGGACCGCCACGGGTTGAAGGAACTGGTTAAGGAAATGCTGTCGACAGACATTTCCAAGCAGCAGCAGTCCAGCGACTGGGGCGGTCCCATATTGTCCGAAGCGCAAAAAGATTATGCCGCCAGTGATGTGCGCTATTTGCACCGCCTGCATGCCGAATTTGTCGTGCGTTTGGAACGCGAAGGCCGCACGGAGCTGGCGCAGGCGTGCTTTGACTTTCTGCCGCACCGTGCGAACCTTGATCTGTCTGGCTGGCCAGAGACCGATATATTCGGGCACAGTTAAGATTTAATCGGGTTAGAGACATAACATGTCCGCACAGGCCGATCTTGAACGCAATTATCGTCAACGCTGGGCATTGCCCGGCGGACGGCATGACCGCCTTATCCGCGCAATGCGCGTTGTCTTGCCGAGCATCATCGGTTTGCTTGTCGCTATATTGGCGTTCAGCCCATTTACCGGGCAGCAGGAGCTCAGCTTTGTCCTGGACAAGGATGAAGTTAATCTGTCGCGTGAGCGGTTGCGCGTTGTTGAGGCACTGTATCGCGGCGAAGACAGCAAAGGCCGGCCCTTTTCGCTGCGCGCCGGCAGCGCCGTTCAGAAGACATCGGCACAGCCTATTCTCGATATGACATCGCTATCCGGCCGGATATCGTTGCAGGACGGTCCAGCTTCCATCATCGCACAGCGCGGCAGCTATGACCTTGGCAAGGAAACCATGCGCGTCACGGGCCCATTGGCTGTTGAATCGCCCGGCTATGACATGGTTGTGAGCAATGTGGAGCTGTCATTGAAAGACCGGACGATGCAAAGCTTTGGGCCAGTGAGCGGCCGAACAAAGGTCGGGACCTTCCATGCCGGACGATTGCGCGCTGACCTCGATACGCGCATTATCCGGCTAGAGGGCGGCGTTCGTTTGCGTATCGACCAGAATGCGATTAAGTGAGGCCAACATGAACAAAGCTTCTATCTCCTTTGGACTGGCCGCCGCAGTTGCGGGCATCATGATGCTGTCTTCGGCGTCGGCACAAAGCATTCGCAACCATGATAGCAACGCACCGGTCGATTTCGCTGCGGGTTCGATGGAGTTGCAGGATCGCGCTGACCGCGTTGTTCTGGCCGGCGGCGTAACTGCAACGCAGGCGGGGCTTACGCTCAAGGCAAATCGCGTGACAGCGGCCTATTCCGACAATGGCGGCGTGGACGTGAATCGCCTCGATGCCACGGGCGGCGTGACCATCACCAAAGATGATCTGCGCGCAACCAGCAGCTCGGCCATATATGATCTGGACTCCAGCCTGATAACACTGATTGGCAATGTGAATCTGGTGCAAGGCAGCAACCGGCTAAACGGCGGCAGGCTTGTCATCGATCTCAATTCAGGCCGCTCAACCCTCAATGGCGGTGGCCCTGCCGGTATAACCAACTCGGGTGGCCGCGTTAAGGGTAGCTTTAGCGTTCCACAGCGCAAAAATTAGGGGGCAATCCCGAACAGCCTCCAAAACGGGGCAGCATAAATCATGCCAATTGCAAAATGGGTCGGCATTCATTAGCTGTCTGTTGGATATCAACGGCAAAATCGCGGGCGAAATTTGGATATGGATAGCATGACTGCAACTTCTCCCGCTGCGGATGCGACGACGCAAGACGGCGTGCAATCCGGACTGGGTGTCGTTTCCATCGCCAAAAGCTATGACAAGCGCGCGGTATTGACCGATGTGTCGCTCTCGGTTGCGAAGGGCGAAGTGGTGGGTCTGCTTGGCCCCAATGGCGCAGGTAAAACCACCTGCTTTTATTCGATCATGGGGCTGGTAAAGCCCGACAGCGGACGCATCACATTGGATGGTGCGGACATCACCAACCTGCCGATGTACCGCCGCGCAATTTTGGGCTTGGGCTATTTGCCGCAAGAAACATCCATTTTCCGCGGCATGACCGTTGAACAAAATATCAGCGCTGTTCTGGAAATGGCAGAGCCGGACGCAGATGCGCGCAACGAGCGGTTGGAAAAATTGCTTGGCGAATTTGGCCTCACCCGTTTGCGCAGTGCACCCGCGATGGCGCTTTCAGGCGGCGAGCGGCGGCGCTGCGAAATTGCCCGCGCGCTGGCGGCCAATCCGTCGATCATGTTGCTCGATGAACCTTTCGCCGGCATCGACCCGATATCCATTTCCGATATTCGCGACCTTGTGAAAGAACTCAAAACCCGCGGTATCGGTGTGCTGATTACGGATCATAATGTGCGCGAAACGCTCGATATCGTTGACCGCGCCTGCATCATTTATGGTGGGCAGGTTCTGTTCGCAGGGTCGCCCGAGGCGTTGGTCGCTGATCCCAATGTGCGCCGCCTGTATCTCGGCGAGAGTTTTGCAATGTGATTTGCGGCGATGACGGAACCATAACGTCATGGCATTAGCACCCCGTCTCGATCTTCGCCAAAGCCAGTCGCTGGTGATGACACCGCAACTGCAGCAGGCGATTAAACTGCTGGCATTGTCGTCGCTGGAAATTGAAGCGTTCATCGCGGAAGAGGTCGAACGTAATCCCGTTTTGGAAACAGGCAGCAGCGACGCTGCCCCTGATGTGCCAACCGAGGAATTCGCGCCCGCATTCACCGACAGTGGCGAGCGCGCCAGTGACGACCTGCTCAGTGGCGATGGCCAAGGGACATCGGACGCGTTGGATGTCGATTTCAGCACAGAAACGTTCCACCATGACACCCCATCGGACAGCGTGGGCGGGGCCGATGGCATGCTTGGCCTTACGGGCAGCGCCGCGCCCAATGGCTTTGACGCCGACGGACCTGATTTTGACAGCTTTGCCGCGCACGACATCAGCCTGCGTGAACATTTGATGGCGCAGGCAGGGTCCAGCCTGTCCGGACGGCAGCTGTTTCTGGTCCAGCAGATTATCGAACATATCGAACCCACGGGCTATGTTGGCGAAGACCTGATGGCGGCGGCCCACCGGCTTGGCGTTTCCGTGGCCGACATGGAGGCGGCGCTTGCAGAGCTGCAGCGGTTCGACCCCACAGGCGTCGGCGCGCGAAACCTTTCGGAGTGCTTAGCCATTCAGGCGCGCGAGGCGGATCGTTATGACCCCTGCATGGCCAAGCTTATCGACAATCTCGACTTGGTGGCAAAGGGAGCGTTTGACCAGCTTAAGCGCATGTGCCGAGTCGATGACGAAGACTTGCGCGATATGTTGGTGGAACTGCGCGGCTATGATCCAAAGCCCGGTTGCCGGTTCGAAAGCGAAGATATGCTTGCCGTCACGCCCGACATATTCATCACGCCGCGCGGCGCAGGCTGGGCCATCGAATTGAACAGCGCCAACCTGCCCCGCATTCTCATCAACCGCAGCTATATTACCGAGCTTGGGCAGGACAAAGCCACAAAAGCCTGGCTCAGCGACTGCATGGCGGATGCGAATTGGCTCATCAAAGCCATGGATCAAAGACAGCGCACCATCGTCAAGGTCGCCACCGAGATTGTGAAGCAACAGGACGGCTTTTTCCGCAACGGCGTCGCCCATTTGCGGCCCCTCACGCTGCGGCAAGTGGCCGATGCCATCGACATGCATGAATCCACCGTCAGCCGAGTCACCAGCAACAAATATCTGCATTGCGGACGCGGTCTGTTTGATCTCAAATATTTCTTCTCATCGGGCGTTCAATCCGCCGACGGCGAGGGCGCGTCGGCGCAAGCCGTCAAAAGCCATATCAAATCCTTGATTGATGCCGAGGGCGAAAAGATTCTGTCCGATGACACGCTGGTCGATTTGTTGACGGCAAAAGGCTTTGACATTGCCCGCCGCACCGTCGCGAAATATCGCGAAGCTATGGGTATCGGCTCGTCCGTGCAAAGACGGCGGCAAAAGAAAATGGGCCGCTAATCAAGCCGCCAGATGTGATCGCGCGAATGTCTCGCGGTCGATAAGAATGTGCTCCGCCAATATATGGTCGGCAACCTTATCCACGTCGATTGCGGCGACAGGGTCAGACATCGGCACCAGCGTAGCCACAAGGCCAAGGCGTTTACCCGCAATGGTCAACGCCTGCCGCAATCCAATCGTGCGGGTCAGCGCGCGCAGGGCCAGCCGCACCCCGAAGTGCATGAACAAGCGCCATGCTTTCTTGCGATCCTGCTCTGCCTCTGCCCATAAATCGAGTGCGAATGCGGACTTGACGCTCATCAACGCAAAGAGATTTGCGCCGGACCATGCCCCGTCCGAAAACCGCAACCATGTGCGTTTGGCATCGGGAAACTGCGCCAACATCGTCTTGCGCTCCACCATCGCAATGGCCACATCGCCATCGGCTTTGCCCAGAAATTCGGCGATCATATCAACGGTTAACAAGGGGTGGTCCGCGGTGGTCACCAATATCGGCGACGAAAATCCTAATGCATCCACCTGCCGTTTGATGCTCAGCGATATGCTGCTTTGGCTCTCGATCAACGTCGCGCCGCCTGCGGTATCGACCGCTGGACGCAGCGCGTCGGGTTCCTGACATAGGACAATGATTTCACCGATAAGCGGCGACGCACGCAGCGTGCGGACGACATGGCTAACCATCGGTTCGCCGCGCACGGGCACCAAAGCTTTCAGCTTAAGCCCGAAATGCTGTGCAAACATATCCGGTCCGGGCCTTTGCCCGGCAAGGACGATGCAGGTCCATTGCGCTTGCAAACAGCTTCTCCTAAACGCGTCCAAATCGGGGGTGCGCCAACGCATTTGGCATACCTTGGGCTGGGGCTTGGCGACCAAATATGAATATTGCAATATATGATCTCGACAAGACGATCACCCGTCGCCCGACCTTTACGCATTTTCTGTTGTTTTATGCCCGGCGGACCGCGCCCATTCGGCTGGCGTTACTGCCGGTCTGGATCGCGGCGATGCTGGGATATAAGCTTCGCCTTTATGGGCGCAAACCGCTGAAACAATTTGGGATAGCGATGTTTATCGGGCGCAAAATTTGTCCGGACAGCTTATCCAATATCGTCGCCCATTTTACCGAGCAGCTTGTGCGCGAGGGTCTTCAACCGGGTGCTGTTGCCCGCATAGACGCCGATCGCGCGCGCGGCGCATTACTGGTGATGGCCACCGCTGCACCACATTTTTATGCCGGCAACATTGGCGCCAAAATTGGTTTTGATGCTGTTATTGCAACGCGTCATATCGGCGAAGTATCCGGCCAACTGACCCACCGCATCGACGGCGAGAATTGCTATGCCGACGAAAAACTGCGCCGCGTGCAGGAATGGCTGTCGCAACAGGGCATTGACCGCCAAGACGCGCATATCCGTTTTTATTCGGACGATCTGAGCGATCGGTTCACTTTAAACTTCGCAGACGAAGGCTATGCGGTGAACCCCTCCAAACACTTTATGAAGGCTGCTGCAGAGGCCAATTGGGGCGTGCTCGATTTCCGCAGCGCACAGGCGACCGCTTCAGCTAGCTAAGCTTTCAATATATTGGCGCAACGCCTCTGCGCCACGTTCCGACGCTGGACGCGGATCGCTTTGGTCCGCGGTGTAGGCCATGCGCTGCTCTTGGGCTTTGCGATATTGCGCGGCAATCTGGGAATGATCGGGCAAAAATGCTATCAACTGCTTGGCCGTGCGGACAACCGGACCGTTGTTCCAGAAATCATATTCTGGCGGCGCGCCGGGCACATTCGCACTGTGCGTATCAATGAAAAAACAGGCGCGCGAGCGATGCAGAAATTCATATACCTGGCTTGAAACATCGCCAATATATACGTCGGCGGACAAGGTGTAGCTCATGTCAAACAGGCGCGCGCTATCCACATCGGTCCGGATATTCGGGGCATCATAATATTTGGGATCAATGTCTGGCCGCGTGCGGGTCACGCGATATTCGGGCGAGATGTGCACCTTTTTATAAAATAGCATCACATGCGGCGCAAAGATCAGATTGTAACGGTCCGCATTCTGGTAAAAAAATTCCAATATGTCCGCCCCGTGATCGAACCAGCTGGACATATGTGGATCGAAATGTGGATTGTATAAAAATGTCGGCTTTTTGTTGTCGAAAAATGTTTCGGGGGTGCGCCCCCGCAAAATGTCGAACTTTGGATAACCGATGATCCGGCAGCGTTCGGGCGTGGACACGCCAGCATCCACCATCTGGTCCACGACCTTTTGTCCGCTGACCATCAGCAGGTCAAAGTCCCGGAATGCAGGGTGAAAAGATACATTCCGGTCCCCCGCCCCATGGGGCACACAGATAAAGGCAGGGCAATGTTTGCGGCCGCGAAATTTGGTCCAATGGCGTTTCAGGGTAAGGCATGTGCGTTCCGTCGACACGATTGCGACGGATTTCCGCAAGAACGCATTATGCCAATATAAACGCAATATCCGGTGAACGGGCACCAATCTGTTCAGACCGTTTGTAAGCGTCTTGAGCATTTCGGGGAGCGCGAGAGATCGCCAATGTAAGGCGGCAATCTGTTCAGGCGTCAGCAGCCTTTCGACCTCTTTTCGCGCAACGTCACTGCCAAAGGCAACGATCGCCCGAAAGGATTTTTCACGCAACGCGAATGCGCCGGCTATCCCAGCCAAATGCGCCACTTGGTGGCCCGCATCATGGTTGAACAGGAAAATGACGTCCGATTTGACAGACGCCGCAGCCTTCTTGTGTCGTGGATTATTCATACAATGGCGCATCTATCGCCATTGATCAATTTTTGCGACCAGTTTGCAGCGCGTTCGATTTTTTCTGGCACCTTATGACATGGCTTTGCTTAGCGGCAGAAGTGCACTAGTCCGAAAGCCTAATTGGGGATCTGGCGTAATGGCTGAACAAAAACAGGGGAGTGGGCGCCGCATTTTGCAATCGGGCGCTTGGCTGTTCTTGCCAAAGACCACCTCTGCGGTGCTCAGCCTGATTTACCTTGCCGTTTCTACCCAAAGCTTAGGCGCGGCAGAATTTGGCAAATTCATGCTGATTTTCAGCTTTGCCCAGACGATAGCCAGCTTCACATCATTCCAGACGTGGCAAATTCTGATACGCTATGGCACGACCTTGGTGCACACAAAATCTGATCAAAAGCTCGCTGAACTCACATGGTTTTGTCTGATCCTTGATATAATCGGGGCATTGTTGGCGTTTCTGGTCGCGATGGTCGGCGCATGGGCGCTGGCACACAACCAAGGCTGGAGTGATTCAGAGGCAATTGCCGTGGTCGGCTTCACGACCCTTTTGGTGCTGTCCGCACGCTCCACACCGACAGGACTGCTGCGCATCAACGACCGATTTGGCGACGCCGCCATTCCGGACATGCTGGTGCCTATCATCCGCCTGATCGGCACTGGCATATTGGTGCTGACCCAGCCGACCGCTTGGGGGTTTCTCGCGGTGTGGCTCGTGTCCGAAATGGTGCCAACGCTATGGGTGTGGGGGAATGTTTTGCGCCGGCTCAAATTGCCGCTGCGGCTCAGCAGTATGCCAAGCCTGCGCGGCTTTCAGGACAGCTTCCCCGGCATTACCAAATTCGCTTTATGGTCCAATGTGGGTTCCAGCTTTAAGCTGACGAGCCAGCAAATGGTCGCGGTTGTCGTTGGCTTCTCCGTCGGCGCGGCAGCCGCTGGATTTTTCCGGCTTGGCTATCAATTGGGTCAGGTTTTTGCGCGGGTCGGCGATGCCATATCGATGGCGCTATTCACCGAATATGCCCGCGTTGCGCACACGGGCGACGCCAAAGATGCCAGCAATTTGCTCAGCCGCATGATGAAAGTGTCCGGCGTTGCGGCTTTACTCGTATTGGCGATTGTTGGCTTCGCCGGAAAACCCGCCTTGATGTGGATATTTGGCGCAGAGTTTGTCGCCGCCTATCCTTTGGTCATGATCTTGGGTACTGCCACCGCGGTCCAATTTGCCACATTGGGACTGGAGCCTGCGCTGCTCACCGCGGGCAAGGCTGGGCGGGTGATGCTGTGCAGCCTTGCCGGCGCGATTGTCGTGGTGCTGATGATGATCTGGCTTATGCCCACTTATGCCGAGGTTGGTGCAGCATTGGCGATGTTAGGCGCAGCAGTGGTCAACGCCGCGCTGCTGGTCATTTCCTATCGGCAAAAGATAGTTGCGCCAAAAACCGCAGACGCGGCTTAACGCGCTTCGTGCGCCTTTATGAAGGTCGTAACATCATGGATGACGGACGCCTTGTTTCGGAAAGGGCGCGCGACCGCCATGATGATATCGGAATGGCCAACATCGGGATAGATTTTCAGCTGCTGTTTTCCACCCAGCGCGGCGATCCGTTCCGATAGGACCTTGCTGTTGCGCGGCTTAACCACGCTGTCCTTGTCCCCTGTCAGCAACAACAAAGGCGGCGCATCGGCGCGCGCAAAGGTGATCGGCTGGGTCTCGGTTAAGTCGGGCCATTGGCCAAAGGCAATTTTTGATGAGTCGGTCGTGAGCGGCAAGAAATCATATGGGCCAGCGAGCCCTACCACGCCTTTAATAACGTCCGTTCCAAGGCCCTGCGCCTTCAAATAGCGCGGATCAAGCGCCGTCATCATCGCGATATGCGCGCCGGCGCTGTGTCCCATCAGGAAGATTTGGTCTTTGTTGCCCTGATGCTTGGCGATATTTGCGTGCACCCACGCGATGACTGCCGCTGTGTCGTCCAAAAATGCCGGAAAGCGAACCTTTGGCGATTTGCGATAATCGGCAATGACGGTAACAAACCCTCGCGATGCAAAGGCACGACCCAAAAAGCCATAGCCTTCCCGCTCACCATCGCGCCACGCACCACCGTGAAAGAAGATGAGGACGGGGTGAGGTGCGGACGCCGCGCCCTCAGGGGCATAGATATCCAGCTTCTGCCGCGCGTCGGTGCCATAAGCGACACCCGTAATCGGCGCTTGCGCATGCTCCGATGCTCCGGGTGCCCACCGGTCCGCAAAATCCAGCTTTTGTGGATCGCTCTTGTTCCACAGCCAAAGGCCGGAACCAACAAGCGCAAGGAGCAAAGCGATAAGGATATATTTGATCATGCGCGGTATGTGCCGATTAACCATCGGAAACACAATGACAAACAGGCACAGAAGCTTTCGGCGCTTGCCTAACGTCTTGGTTCAACGCATTGTCATTCAAGGGCAGATAATGGGGGTGGAATGTGTCCGAGATAGTCACAGCTGTCCAAAGAGGCAGTCAAGTTTATGTCTATGGCACCGGACAGCGTCAGCTATGCTCCGTGTTTGCCGGCACTGGACCGAATGACGGACTGAAAGGATATACATCCAGCACGGTCAGTGTGCGTAGAGGCAGTCAAATCTACGTTTACGATCATAAGGGTCGCCAAATTTCCAGCATATTTGCGGGGAAGTGATGCACGCATTTATTCTGGGGGAAGTTGATTGAAACGACGTCGTCTTAGGGCGCTGGCGGCATGCGTACTGCTTTCCGCTTGTGGAGGCGGTGGCAGCACATCGCCCAGTTCGCCGATCATCACGATACCCTCGAACCCTACAACACCGACACCACCAACGCCGATCACTTACACGCGCGCGACGCTCAGCAAATCTTACCAAATCCACACAATATCCTCATCCGACGTGGTCCCCGAATATGCTTATGGCGGTGTGACGAACCCCAGAGGCATTGCGGACATTTTCCCTCAAGGGAGCATCGCTGTAGATTTCCAGAAGGATCGGTTCCCCGAACTGATCATTCCGCTGAACAAGGCATATGGCACGCCGGTTTTTGCGCGCTTACCATATATCTATTTTTCCAATGATAACGGTAGATTAGAGTTTCGGCAGGCCGTTAACGACCAATTTCCATCCGTTTTTGGCGCACGTCGATCTGCGTCTTTAACCGTCAACGGAACGCCCGCAGCATTCTTCGTCGCGCACAACGTGTCTGGGGTATATAATGACCCCACGGCATATGGCACGGCCATATTGGCCCTAGGCGGTGCAACCGGGACGAGGGTACGGGCAGACCTTATTCCCCGCCTGACGACACAATCGGGTCTTGCCGCCAATGGAACCGATGCCCACGCAATGGCGACAGGGGACATTAACGGTGACGGAAAGCATGATATCCTGATTGCCAACTGGCGCCACAGGGAAGGGTTTGAACCCTTGTTCTTGTTTCAAAATGCCGAAGGTTCATTCACCGCCAGGTCGAGCAGCTTTCTGGATCAACTGAACGCCCTTCCGCTGCTGAACCCAACCCAAATCCCCAACGGGCAGAATAATTTGTGGTTGGATGCGCACCTCACTGATCTAAACACTGACGGCTATGATGATATTGTTGCCGGGTTTGGGCACGGGTCGGCGCACAGCTATGTGTTCTGGAACAATAAGGGCAACTTCAGTTTCGATGACAAGACGCCGCTTCCCGCAACGGTGTATGGTACAGAAAACACGCTCCATATGGAGACCCGAACCACGGATATGGATAAGGATGGGGATCTCGACCTCATAATCTCCCACTCAAGATATTCGCCTTATTATGGCGGGGACTATCTCCAGATCATCAGAAACGACGCCGGTAAGTTCGTGGATATTTCCAGCACGGCCATCCGGCAGGACAATTCTGATGTTTACGCAGGGTTCTTACAATGGTCTCCAGCGCTATACGTCAAAGACGTCAGCAAAGACGGAAAAGACGATATCGTCTTTGCCCGGCAGGACGGCACTCTCAGGATTTTCATAAATGAGAATGGTGCATCATTCCGTAATTTCAACGTGTCCCTTCCGCCGTCTGAAGGTAGCGGGAAACTGGTCGGTTTCGATGATTTCGACGGCGATGGGAATTTTGAAGCCGTGTATTGGCAATATGGCGGCACTGCCGACCGAAAAGATTATTTCGTCAACCTCTACAAACTCATCTTCGCGTAAATCTCCACGGCACTATGCGGGTGTATCAAGCTTGCCCTAGTACGGCGGGCGGGTTCACCTGCAATCAAACTGCTAAAATCTCTAAACCTGAATGACAGCGTCGCTGCGGGTCTGCTAACAGTCTGCTACGCAAAAAAAGGGGCTGCTGTTTCCAGCAACCCCTTGTTTTATAACGATAAATAGGTCGTTCAGGCTTAGCGTTTCGAGAACTGGAAGCTCTTACGCGCCTTGGCCTTGCCGTATTTCTTACGCTCGACAACGCGGCTATCGCGGGTCAGGAAGCCTTCCGACTTCACAGCGCTGCGCAGCAGTGGCTCATACTTCGACAGTGCCTGTGCGATGCCATGCTTGACCGCGCCAGCCTGACCCGAAAGGCCACCGCCCTTGACGGTTGCGATGACGTCATATTGACCCGTACGCTCGGTGACACCGAACGGCTGGTTGATGACGAGACGCAGCGAAGGACGTGCGAAGTAAATTTCCTGATCGCGGCCATTGACGACAATCTTGCCGGTGCCTGGCTTCAACCAAACGCGTGCAACCGCGTCCTTACGACGGCCAGTTGCATAAGCGCGACCTTGCGCATCAATTTCCTGTTCGCGAACGACAGCAGCGATCTGCACTGGTGCCTGAACGTCGGCGCCCAAGGTTTCGAGATCAGCGAGCGAATTTGCAGTTTCAGACATTATGCACCCACCTTGTTCTTGCGGTTCATGGAAGCGACGTCGAGCGTCGTTGGCTGTTGGCCGGCATGCGGATGCTCGGGACCATTATACAGATGCAGCGCGCGCATTTGGGCACGACCCAAAGGACCGCGTGGAACCATGCGCTCAACGGCCTTTTCAAGGACGCGCTCAGGGAACTTGCTGTCAAGCACCTTACCAGCGGTGATGCCCTTGATACCACCGATGTAGCCGGTGTGGCGATAGTAAACCTTGTCGGTCAACTTCTTGCCGGTGAACTTCACCTTGTCCGCATTGATGACGACAACATGGTCGCCGCAATCAACGTGCGGGGTGTAGCTTGGCTTGGTCTTACCACGCAGGATGTTGGCGATAAGGCTGGCAACACGGCCAACAACCAAACCTTCTGCGTCAATGAGGATCCACGATTTCTCGACGTCCTGTGGACGGATCGATTTCGTAACTCTGGATAGCGTTTTCATCGCTAATCGCACCTTTCGAAATTTTAGTGTTGCACAGAATCACAAAGGATCCTGCACGCGAAGCGGTGCCAATGGCGATGAACCGGCCAATAGTCAAGCAAAAGCAAGGGTTTTACGACGGGTATAATAATACCTGTCGATGTTTAGGCTGTGTCGCGTCCCAAGATATGCGCGCCCCAGACCGTTGCCGCGACCAAAAGGGCACCGACCGCCTGATGCGATACGGCAAGGACGATGTTGACCCCCGTCATCACCGTGGCAATGCCCAGCAGCATCTGGATGCCGAACGCGCTATGAATAGCCGCAGATGCCGCACGAACGCCTGCTTTCTTGACCCGCCGTGCCATCAGGATCAGCGCAATCACCGCGACCCACGCCCACCAGCGGTGGACGAAATGGGTGAGATAGGGGTCATTGACCAAAGCATAAAACGCACCCTTGGCGGTATCCACGCCATCGGGATAGAAACGGTCGTTCATCAATGGCCATGTGTTGGCGACATATCCGGCATTCAGTCCGGCAACCCATGCACCGAAGAGCAGCTGAATAAATAATATCGCCAAGATGCTGCCCGTAAAGCCCGTGATGCGCGCGGGCTTTGCCAATGGATTTTTCGTCAGTTCCTTTAAATCCAGCGCAGTCCACACGAGGCCGCCCAAAATAATCAGCGCTGTCAAAAGATGGACGGCAAGCCGGTAATGGCTGACATCGGTGCGTGCGGACAGGCCCGATGACACCATCCACCAACCAATGGTCCCTTGCAGACCACCCAGCGCAAGCAAAGCGAGCAGCCGAGGCTTGTAACCGCTCGGGATCGCCTGCTTGATCCAGAACCATGCCAGCGGCAGCGCAAAGGCCAAACCGATAACCCGCCCCAACAAGCGGTGCACCCATTCCCAGAAATAGATGAATTTGAACTCCGCCAGCGTCATGCCCGCTGGACCGTTAATCTCGGTATACTCGGGAATCTGTTTATACTTTTCAAATTCGGAGAGCCAGCTGGCCTCGTTCAACGGGGGCAAGGTGCCCGTGATCGGTTTCCATTCGGTAATCGACAGGCCCGATTCGGTCAGACGCGTAATTCCGCCGACAACCACCATCGCAAAGACGAGAACAGCGACGCCCATAAGCCATGTAATCAGTGCCTGAGGGTGTGACGCGCGCGCGCTGGCTGCGGTGCCAGAATGAGGAGCTTTATTCATGAGCCGCGATATGCCCCTGATTTCGGTAAGCTGCAAGCGGACAGAGGTTGCAAAAATGGTCATAATGGCTGCAATTTGTGCGATGTAATGTTGTAACGTCTAACGAATCGGTGTAGGGCGGCCGCAATGACGCAGGCATGGAAAAAATGGCGGTGGGACGGGCTTGGCTTAAGCATTGCTGGCCTGTGCCTGGTGCATTGCCTTGTCACCACGCTTTTGCTGGCCTTTCTGGCATCGGCGAGCGGTTTTTTGTTCAACTCGGTCATTCATGAAACCGGCCTGTTTCTGGCCATTCTCTTCGGCGTATTGGCGCTTGGTAAGGGCTTTTGGGATCATGGACTGTTTACGCCAGCTATCGTTGGCGCAGCAGGCATCGGCATGATGGCGGGCGCATTGACACTGCCCCATGGCCTGATGGAGATCGTCTGGACCGTCCTTGGCGTCATCTGCCTCGCACTAGGACATTTCCTGAACCACCGCGCATCTGCCTGACGGGCAATTGACCGACTGGCTGTCACAGCCTACATCATCAATATGGCAGTTCATCATCATCACGAGCATGCAGGCGCGTCGCTTGCCCATGCCGCCGAATCGGCGTTGGTCGAGGCAGGCGAGCAGTGGACCGATATGCGCGCGGATATCTTCGCCGTGCTCGCCACATTTGAAAAACCCGCATCGGCTTATGATATTGCCGATTTGGTTTCGCAAAAACGCGGCAAGCGCGTTGCACCCAACAGCGTGTACCGGATACTCGATCTGTTCGTGACCACCAACCTTGCGCGCCGCGTCGAAAGCGCGAACGCCTATCTCGCCAACTCGCATCCCGGCTGTCTGCACGACTGCATTTTCCTGATCTGCGACAGCTGTGGCACTGCCACGCATATTGATGACGACATACTGACCATGAACGTTCGCGCAGCGGCCGAACATGCCGGTTTTGCAGAGGTTCGCCCTGTCATCGAAGTCCGCGGGAAATGCGCCGATTGCGGATAACGCAGGCGCAATTACCCGTTCGACAGCCCGATAAAAGGTGGCTAAGCTTAATTTATGACACATTCCCCAGACACGCCGTTACTCGACACGGTTAAAGTGCCCTCGGACCTTCGCAAACTTGCCGCGTCGCAGCTTCGCCAGCTCGCGGATGAATTGCGCGCTGAAACCATATCTGCAGTTTCGGTAACCGGTGGCCATTTGGGCGCTGGCTTGGGCGTCGTCGAACTAACGACTGCGATCCATTATGTCTTCAACACGCCTGATGACCGTTTGGTCTGGGACGTTGGTCACCAATGCTATCCGCACAAGATCCTGACGGGTCGCCGCGACCGCATTCGCACCTTGCGCACAGGTGGTGGGCTTTCGGGCTTCACCAAGCGCAGCGAAAGCGAATATGATCCGTTCGGCGCGGCGCATAGCTCAACCTCTATTTCAGCCGCTTTGGGCTTTGCGGTCGCCAACAAGATTGCGGGCAAGCCCGGCAAAGCGATAGCCGTCATCGGTGATGGCTCGATGTCCGCTGGCATGGCCTATGAGGCGATGAACAACGCCCAAGCTGCGGGCAACCGTCTGGTCGTCATCCTGAATGACAATGACATGTCGATCGCGCCGCCCGTTGGCGGTCTGTCGGCTTATTTGTCGCGCCTGGTGTCCTCCAGCGAATATCTCGGCCTGCGCAGCCTTGCGAGCAAAGTCGCCAAAAAGCTATCGCGCCGCATCTATTCGGCGGCGTCAAAGGCGGAGGAGTTCGCCCGCGGCATGGCCATGGGCGGGACCTTGTTCGAAGAACTCGGCTTTTATTATGTCGGCCCCATTGACGGCCATAATCTCGATCAGCTGATCCCCGTCCTCGAAAATGTCCGCGACAATGCCGAAGGCCCCGTGCTGATCCATGTGGTCACGCAAAAGGGCAAGGGTTACGCCCCTGCCGAAGCGTCGGCTGACAAATATCATGGCGTCGTCAAATTCGACGTAATCACGGGCAAGCAGGACAAGGGCCCCGGTGGCGGTCCGCCCGCTTATCAAAACGTCTTCGGTGAAACGCTGGCCAAGCTGGCCGAAACCGACCCTACGATTTGCGCGATAACCGCCGCGATGCCCGGCGGCACCGGCGTCGACAAATTCTCTGCCGCGCATCCCGAACGCTCGTTCGATGTCGGCATCGCTGAACAGCATGCCGTCACCTTTGCGGCTGGACTGGCGGCACAGGGGATGCGTCCCTTCTGCGCGATTTACTCGACCTTCCTGCAACGCGCCTATGACCAGGTCGTACACGACGTCGCGATCCAGAATTTGCCTGTACGCTTCGCCATTGACCGCGCTGGCCTCGTCGGCGCCGATGGCAGCACGCATGCAGGGTCGTTCGACATTACCTATTTGGCGACCTTGCCCAATATGGTCGTCATGTCGCCAGCAGATGAAGCGGAACTGGTCCACATGACCTACACCGCCGTCTTGCACGACAGCGGGCCAATCGCGTTCCGCTACCCACGCGGCAATGGCACGGGCGTTGCGATGCCCGAAGTGCCGCAGCAGTTAGAAATCGGCAAAGGCCGGATCATGCGCGAAGGCAAGAAGGTCGCGATTCTCTCACTCGGCACGCGTTTGGCCGAAGCGATGAAGGCGGCAGAGACGTTGGATGCCAAGGGCCTGAGCACCACCGTCGCCGACTTGCGCTTTGCAAAGCCGCTTGACGAAAAAATGATCCGCCATCTGATCGCCACGCATGAGGTTGTCGTCACGGTCGAAGAGGCATCCGTGGGCGGCCTTGGCGCGCATGTGCTGACACTCGCCAGCGATGCTGGCCTGATGGACGCTGGTCTTAAGATCCGCACGATGCGCCTGCCCGACATGTTCCAAGAACATGACAGCCCGCAAAAGCAATATGACGAAGCAGGCCTGAATGCCCCGCAGATCGTTGAAACTGTGCTAAAGGCGCTGCGCCACAACAGCGCCGGCGTGGAGGAAGCGAGCGTTCGGGCCTGATGACGTTGGCAGCGCAGGATTTACCCGAGCGCGAGAAACAAGTTCTTCGGCACATCCATCAACGGAACATGCCGTCGGACCCAACGCCAACGAGCGCGACCGGGCCATTCAGAAAGGACTGATTGTGACAACCATCGCCGCCATATTTCTTGCGGGAGCAGCTTTATTCTATGCCGCGTCATCAACTCCAGCAGGCCCGCCAACGGTCACAGCAAGCTACCCCACCGATGGCAGCGTGATACAGCCCGGCCCTTATGTACTGAAGGTAACGTTCGACCGTCCGATGGTTCCCGGAAGTTTTTCCTTCGTTCAAGCGAGCCAGGAAACTTATCCGCTGTGCGACAACAAACCCAAAATTTCAGCCGATGGCCGCAGCTTTACGATGGCGTGTACCGCTAAGCCGAATGGGCGGTACGAAATCTGGTTCAACCGCGGGCGTTTTATGAATTTTAGGTCAAGGGACGGGTTCGTTCCGGCACAGCCGAAGCGCCTAACCTTCCGGACGCGATAAACAAATTCTCGTCAGCTTAACCGGGAATAACAGCCTGCGCGGTTTGGCCGTCGCCTTCGGGCGCGGCGATGATGTCGCGGGTGATGCTGCCTTTGTTGACCGTGTTGGTCTGCGGATCACCGACCGAAGAACGAATACCCATTTCGGCATTGCCCGAAGTCGTTGAGATCGCGCGTTCAGCGGCGGAACGCGGCGCAGTGCCGCCAAACAAAGCGTCCAAAACCTGTTCCTGACCACCATCGGCCGGGCGGATTGCCGTTGCCGCAGTTGGTTCCAAAGCGAAATCGGGTGGAACCACCAAAGGTGCAGCGCGGCCAACCGTTGGCGCTTCATCGCCCGCCGAGGAACAACCCGACAACAATGGCAGGGTCGCGATCGCCATAGCGAGTAGGGCTGATTTCGTTTTCATATGCATATCCATTTACTGGGCAGATTGCGGACGGGGCGCAGGTGCTGCGCTACCGAACATGGCGTCCAAAACCTGTTGCTTCGTATCGTCTTCTTGCGGGCGCGGCGCATCGGGTGTCGGCGCGGGCAAAGCAAATTCGGTTGGGACCTGAAGCGGCTTTGACCGGCTTACGGCAAATTCATCTGGCCGGTCACGGTCAAACACGCTGGTGGTGCCGCAGCCCGAAAGCGCGAGCAAAGCAACTGACGCCGCTGCAAACATATTGATCCGCTTCATGATTTCTCCACTATGTCAGCGCTGCTTTCGGGTTGCTGAACGTC
>JBILBJ010000109.1:0-6306 GCA_044353705.1 Sphingorhabdus sp.
TCGCATAACGCCCCGAACCAAAGCTGATCCGCCTTTGGTTGGACCCGTCTGCGTTCATGACATAGATTTGCTGGCTGCCCGACCGGTCGCTTTCAAATACAATCTGGCGACCATCGGGGGAGAAGCTTCCCCCGACGTCGATGCCGGGGGATGTTGTCAGCTTGACGGGCGTGCCGTCGCCGCTTGCCGAAATCTTGTAGATGTCGGTGTTCCCCGCAACCGCCATGGAATATAAAATGGTCTTCCCATCGGGCGACCAGCGCGGGGCAAAGGTCGGGTTGCGCGACTGCGTAATCAACCGCTGCCGACCGGCATCAATATCATAGACATAGATGCGTGGATTGCCGTCGACATAGGACAGATACAGGATCGATTTATAATTGGGCGAGAAACGCGGTGTCAGCGCCGTTGACTGGCCATTGGTGATGAAGCGGTGGTTTGCGCCATCTGAATCCATAATCGCCAGGCGTTTGATGCGTTTGCCCTTGGGACCGGTTTCGGCAATGTAGGCAATGCGGCTGTCAAAGAATGGCAGCTCTCCGGTGAGGCGCGAATAAATCGCATCGGCACATTTGTGCGCGGCCCTGCGCCATTCGCGCGGGGGCACGTTGAAGCCAAGGCGCGTGGTTTCATTGCCAAAGCCGACGTCATATAAATAACAACCCACCGTCAGATTGCCGTCGCCGCCCACGCGGACGAAACCTTGCACAAGCTGTTCAACTGGACGGCCTTTCCAATAATCAAACTGGGGCGCCGTTACTTCGCCAAGCGAGATGGCGCGCAGGCCGTTGGGCCCCTGTGTTTCAAACACACCCGATGCGCGCAAGTTGGATGAGATGACTTCAGCGATTTGACGGCCAAGTGCGGCGCTGTTCCCCGCCGGCGTATCGACAGGGGCAGGGGCCACAAGTGCGGGCACGGCAATGGAGCGCGTCTTGGACGTGTCAAACTCGACCAGCTCGGGCTCATCTGTGGCAGGCGCAGGCGGCGGGGTTTGCGCCATGACGCTGTGACTGCCGACAATCAGAAGCAGGAATGAAGCAAGCTTCCGGTAAAATGAGAAGGAGGTCATATAGTTCATTCCTTTATCCCGTGGCGCGCAAGCGAAGCGCGTGGGTTTTCCAGACGTCATGATATTCGGGGTCCAGCCCGTCATAGGGGGATGCCGCGCGCACGGCTTGCAAGATGCAGTCCTTTAACGGCCCAGCCTGCGGTTGGTTGCTTTCGGTCACGCCGACCTGCTTGTCAAAGCGTACGGACGTAAGCTTGCCCGATGGTTCAAGGCTAAGCGTGACGAATGTCTCGATTTTGTTGATGTCGATACCCGATGGCGCGCATGCCCGAACGCGGCTGCGGATTTGGCCAGCGATGCTGATGCCGACGGAGCGGCGCACTTCCGTCGCAGTCTTTGCAGCAGGCGTGCCAACGGCTTTGCCAGCGCCGGGTGCCTTGCCGATATTGCCGATGCTGTCTTCGAAACTGCGGCTGAGCCCGCCGGGCTTGGTTGGCGTTGTGGCTTTGGCTGGTGGTTGCTTCACCGGCTCTTTCTTGGCCGCCACCTTCGCAACGGGCGGCGCAGTGTCCGGCTTTGCAGGCTTCTGCACTGGCTTGGCCACCGGCTTTTCCATTTTCATTACCGGCGTTGGGGTAGGCGGCGGTTCGCTCGGCGCGGTGTCGCCAGCGGCTGGCGGTGCGGACTCTTCCTGAATGGCATCGGGCGCAGTCGAGACATCGGCAATTTCACCTACCAGCGAAACCGAAATCGATTCCTGTTTTTTGATGGTGTCCGCGGATGCCAAAAGACCCAGGCCAAATACGCCCAGCAATATGACATGGCCGCCGATCGCAGCGCCCAGTCCGACTTTCTCGACCCGATCCATTGCCATATCGTTAGTTTTCGCCAGATGAACCAGTGGTGACCAAGCTCACGCTATTCAGCCCAACACGGTTCAGTTCGCCCATCACGCGCATCATTTGGCCGTAGCTGATCGACGTATCCCCGCGCAGCATGATCTGGCGTGGCTTTGCGGCGTCTTGCGCGCCGGCAATTTCTTCCAGCCGCGCGGGCAATTCGCTGGGCGCCACTTGCGTGCCGTCGATAAAGGTCGTGCCGGATTGATCGATGGCAATTTCGATGGGCTCCTGCGGCTGCTCAAGCGTATTTGCGCGGCTTTCGGGGAGCTCAACTGGAACGCCCGTGACGAGCAAGGGCGCGGTGACCATGAAGATGATCAACAGAACGAGCATGACATCGACAAAGGGCGTGACGTTGATGTCCGCCATAGGCGCGCGCCGTCCGCCGCGACGCCTGCCGCGGCCACCGCTTCGGCCCGAAGATATGTTCATGGCCATCGTTAAACCTCATGCTCCAACTCACGCGACAGCGTGCCGTGGAAGCCATCGGCAAAGCGTCCCATGCGGGCTTCATATTGGTTCAACCGGTGTGAGAAGCGGTTATAGGCGATGACCGCCGGAATAGCCGCGAACAGGCCAATGGCGGTCGCGAAAAGCGCCTCTGCAATGCCCGGCGCGACGACGGCCAGGCTTGAATTCTGTTCGGCTGCAATCGCGGCAAAGCTGCGCATGATGCCCCAGACAGTTCCGAACAGGCCAACGAAGGGTGCGACCGATCCTGTGGTCGCCAGAAAGTTCAAACGGTTGGCCAAACGGTCGGTTTCTGCCGCAATCATTGCGTCCATAGCCGTCGATAACCGCTCGCGCGTTCCGGCACGGTCAATGGTTTTGCCGTTGGTCGAACGCCGCCACTCGGTCATGCCTGCGGCAAATACCTTGGCGACGGGCAATGCGCTTTGGCTATGTGTTTTGGCGAAAGCCCCGATAACATCGCTTTCCCAAAATTCGCTTTCAAACTTCTCGCTCTGGCGGCTGATACCCGACATTTTGATCGTGAAGCTGAAGATGATTGTCCACACCCAAATGCTGGCCAGCGCGAGGCCGATGATGACCGCCTTGACCACAAGGTCAGCGTCGAGAAACAATTTAATCGGTGAAAAACCCACATTTTGGGTCGCGATGAGCAGGTCCATTATCTTCCTATTCTGCGTGTCGGTTTAAGATGGGCTGAAACGCCGCAACCCAATGCGCGGGTTGTCGGCGGGGTTTGCCGTCGGGTGAAACAAAGGCAGCGGTCACCCGCGCCTCGGTCAGTATTTCGTCGCCGCGCATGACTATTTGATGAATATCGCAACTTGCCGCGCGCACAGCCTCAACGGTACTGATGACAACCAAGGCATCGTCAAAATGGGCGGGGCGTCGATATTTGATGTTCATTTCGGTGACCGCATAGGCGCCTTGGCCGTCCGCATGCACGCTTCGCTGGTCAATGCCGACACAGGCCAGCATGTCCGAACGGGCGCGTTCCATGAAATGCAGATAGCGCGCATGATAGACCACACCCGAAAAATCGGTGTCCTCAAAATAGACCCGCACGGCAAACAGGTGCTGTGTGCCGTCGAAATGGCCTTGATAGGGGGTGGGCATGGGCATCGAGAAATTTGTTAACCACTTTAGAGTCCGGCGGGAAGGCTTTTTAAAGGACAACCGCGCAATTGGTCGCCTTAGGGACTCGGAATATCGCTATGTATCAAATAATCCGTCCTGCGATCCTGCTGGCGGGTTGAGGCCAAGATGTTTCCATCCCGGCGCGTTGAGGCAACGGCCACGCGCTGTGCGCGCTATAAGGCCAAGTTGCAGCAGATAAGGTTCAACGACATCCTCAATGGTGTCGCGTGGCTCAGACAGGCCAGCAGCCAACGCTTCGACGCCGACGGGCCCGCCGCGATAAATGTCGGCGATCATATGCAGATAGCGCCGGTCCATTGCATCAAGACCAAGTGCATCCACCTCCAACCGGTTGAGCGCGCTATCGGCGATTTTCGCGGTGACGACGGGTTCGCCTGCGACATTGGCAAAGTCACGGACGCGGCGCAGCAAACGACCGGCGATCCGCGGCGTACCGCGTGCACGTTTCGCAATCTCGTTCGCGCCATCGGGCGCAATGCCGAGATCCAGCAAGCGCGCGGCGCGGGTCACCACCAGCTCAAGCTCGCTATGCGTGTAGAAATTGAGCCGCACCGGAATGCCAAAGCGGTCACGCAAGGGCGTGGTTAGCAAACCCTGCCGCGTGGTTGCACCGACCAGTGTAAAGGCCGGCAAATCAATCCGCACCGAGCGCGCCGATGGCCCTTCGCCGATCATGATATCCAGCGCACGGTCTTCCATCGCGGGGTAGAGGATTTCCTCAACCACGGGGCTGAGCCGGTGGATTTCGTCAATGAACAGGACGTCGCCATCCTCCAAATTGGTGAGCAAAGCCGCCAGATCGCCCGATTTGGCGATGACCGGACCAGATGTCGCGCGGAAACCGACGCCCATTTCCTTGGCCACAATCTGCGCCAGCGTCGTCTTGCCAAGTCCCGGCGGGCCAAAGAACAATACATGGTCCAACGGCTGCCCGCGGCCCTTTGCCGCCTCAATAAACACGCGCAAATTGTCCCGCGCGGCCGCTTGCCCGATAAATTCGGCCAGCGTTTTGGGCCGCAGCGCGGCGTCGATATCTTCCGGTCGCTTGTCCGGCGAGGTGAGGCGGTCGTCGTCAGTCATGATGTTTGATACCGTCGCCCTTGATGATCACCGCGAAGCCCTTTTCAACGCTAGCCGGACCAGCGCATCGAGCGTCGCGTCAGGGCCGAGTTCCTCGACTGCTTGCGCCACGGCGTTTCCGGCCTCGCCGGGCTTGAAGCCCAAATTGGCAAGTGCGGACATCGCGTCCTGTGCATGGTTGCCGGCTGCTGCCCCCGTCGCCATCAACTTCGGACCGCCGCCGATGCCGGCTAGCGCGCCGACCTTGTCCTTCAATTCATTGACGATGCGGCTCGCAAGCTTTGGTCCAACGCCATTGGCGCGCGCGACCATGGCTGCGTCGCCGCTGCCGATGGCAAGCGCGAGGTCGGCGGGTTCGATGGCAGAGAGGATGGCCAAGCCAACCTTGCCGCCAACGCCTTGCACGCCTGTCAGCAAGCGGAACCAGTCGCGTTCTTCGCGCGTGGCAAAGCCGATGAGGCGCATGTCGTTTTCCGACACTTGCATTTCGGTGAATACGGTTGCGAAATCATCCGCCTTGCCCAAGGCCGATAGCGTCCGCGCGCTTGCCTGCACCAGATAGCCGACGCCGTTGACGTCGATCACCAGATGGTCGACGCCCGTTTCATCAATGCGGCCATATAGCTTTGCGATCATTATCGCGGGTTAGCTGTTCGTTACAAAATCGGCAAGCAAAAGAGAACATCGTGGGAACAGAAAGTTTGTTTCACGCAGAGGCGCAGAGGACGCAGAGATTAAAATATGTAACTTTGTGGGTCAGATACTCTGCGCTCTCTGCGCCTCTGCGTGAACCCATCAACCTCTGAAGTGATGCGCATGGGTGATTGCGACGGCGAGCGCGTCAGCCGCGTCTGGCCCCGCCATCTTGAGCCCCGGCAGCAGGATGCGGAGCATCGCCTGCACCTGCTCCTTTTCTGCTTTGCCGGTGCCCACAACGGATTTTTTTACGAGCCGCGTGGCATATTCAGTCACGGGCGTATGGTTGCGCGCCGCACCCAGCAGCACGACACCACGCGCTTGTCCAAGCTTCAGCGTCGACTGTGGGTTTTTGTTAACGAAGACCTCTTCCACCGCGGCGTGATCGGGGCGGAAATGGTCTAGCACAGCGTGTAACTTTTCATCGAGCAACACCAGCCGATTGGCCAAAGGCAGCTTGGCGTCGGTTACAATCTCGCCATTGTCGATATGCGAAAGATGGTTGCCTTCCTTGCGGATGACGCCCCAGCCGGTCGTGCCCAAGCCGGGGTCGAGACCGAGAATGATCATCCCAGTTTCGCCATCACCTCGTCGGAAACGTCATAATTGCCCCAGACGGTCTGAACGTCGTCATCATCTTCCAACGCATCGATCATCTTCAGCAAGGTCGCGGCGTTGGCTTCGTCGACTTCGACCAAAACCTGTGGCTTCCATGCGAGCTTTGCGCTTTCTGCCTCGCCAAGTGTCGCTTCGAGCGCCTTGGCGACTTCATGCAAGCTGTCCATTGCGGTCCAGATGCTGTGTTCATCTTCGCTCGACTCCACATCTTCTGCGCCAGCTTCCAATGCCGCTTCAAAGACGCTGTCGGCGTCGCCTGCGCTGATGGGGTAAGTGATCAGGCCCATGCGGTCGAACCCGTGGCTCACCGCGCCGGATGCGCCAAGATTGCCGCCATTTTTGCTGAATGCCGTGCGCACATTGGTCGCG
>JBILBJ010000110.1:0-6263 GCA_044353705.1 Sphingorhabdus sp.
GTAAAATCTTCTGCGACATAAACCCCCGTTGCATTTTGCAACTTTCATCCGCATCTTGGCTGCAAAGAAACGCTTAATGACAGGATATTACATGACTGCAACTTTGTTTGATCCGATTCAACTCGGTGCCATCAGCGCGCCCAACCGAGTCCTCATGGCGCCGCTGACCCGCGGCCGCAGTGTGGACGGGCATGTTCCCATGTCGGATTTGAAAGCCGAATATTACACCCAGCGCAGCACGGCTGGCCTGATTATCGCTGAAGCAACGGGCATTAGCCAAGAAGGCCTTGGCTGGCCATCAGCGCCCGGTATCTGGTCAGATGCACAGATCGCGGCATGGAAGCCAGTGACCGAAGCCGTGCACAAGGCCGACGGCCGGATCATATTGCAGCTGTGGCATATGGGACGGCTTGTCCACCCGGACTTCTTGGGCGGTGCACAGCCAGTGTCCGCATCTGCAACGACTGCGCCGGGTTATGCGCATACCGCCGAGGGCAAAAAAGAATATACCGAGGCGCGCGCACTTGAGGCTTCGGAAATTCCGCGCATCATATCGGATTATGTCAACGCGGCGAAAAACGCGATGGCCGCCGGCTTTGACGGCGTACAGATTCACGCCGCCAACGGCTATTTGATTGACCAGTTCCTGCGCGACAACACCAATTTGCGCACCGATGCATATGGCGGCCCAATTGAAAACCGTATCCGCCTGTTGCGTGAGGTCACCCAAGCCGTGGTCGACGCCATTGGTTCGGAACGAACCTCAGTGCGGCTGTCGCCCAATGGCGAAACACAGGGTGCAAATGATAGCAATCCAGTGCCGTTGTTCACGGCTGCCGCTGCCGCATTGCAAGATATCGGCATCGCGTTCTTGGAACTGCGTGAAGTGAAGGCATATGGCAATTTCGGGCAGACCGATGTGCCGCGCATCTCCCCCGAAATCCGCAAAGTGTTCAAGGGCCCGTTGGTTCTGAACCAGGAATATACGCGCGAACTAGCGGATGAAGATCTGGCATCTGGTTTGGCTGACGCCATCAGCTTTGGCCGTCCGTACATCAGCAACCCTGATCTGGTGGAACGTCTGCGGTCCGGGGCTGAACTGACCCCTGACAATTTCAAGACATGGTACGCACCCGCCGCCGAAGGATATACCGACTATCCGTTCCTGAACGCGGCGGCCGCGTAAAGCACATGATCGAAGCGGGGCTTGGCATATATGCAATAGCCATCCCCGCTTTGCTGCTTTTTGTGTTGGCCGGTGCAGAATATATCTGGCCACGCCGTCCGCTTGTCTTGGGCCGCTATCCGCGATGGCGGACCCATGCTTTATTCTTCGCAACCAACGCAGTGGTCGGCAGGATCCTGTCGTTTTTCGTCGTTATCGGTGTGGCGGCGACATGGGCAGACGCCCACAGCTTCGGAATGCTGCACGTCTTAAGCTGGCCCTTTTGGGTTGAGGCATTATTTGCCTTTATCATTCTCGATTTCGCCGTCTGGTTTCAGCATTTTGCGATGCATAGGCTCGCATTTTTCTGGCGGATGCATGCGGTACACCACAGCGACCGCGACCTTGATGTCACCACCGCGCTGCGCTTTCATCCGTTCGAATTGATCGTGTCGACATTCTATAAATCTGCAATGGTCGCCTTGTTGGGCGTGCCCCTGGCCGTGGCGCTGGCATTTGAATTGTGGCTCAATGCAAATGCGCTGTTTAATCACAGCAACATCCGCTTACCCAAGAATATCGACCGGATGCTGCGGATATTTTTTGTGACGCCGGACATGCATCTGGTGCACCACAGCGTCATTGTGGCCGAACAAAAAAGTAATTTCGGTTTTGCCTTGTCGATCTGGGACAGGCTGTTCAGCACCTATCGTGCAGAATCCCATGTCGGCGCCGACAACCAGAAAATCGGTCTATCCCAATTCGAAGACCAGCGACCATCTGCATTTGTCTGGAGCATGAAGCAGCCGTTGACGTAGCGTTATACTCGGGCTGCTTCGCGGCACTTGACCTACCCAGTTTTCCGACGCATTTTCGAGACGGGGAGATTATATCATGGCAAAATTGCGCAACATCATTTTGGGCACCGTGGCTGTTGTCGCGGTCGGCGCCGGACTGACCTATGGTTGGCAGCAATATCGCGAAAAAAGCATCATGGATGGCTCGCGTACCGCGCAAGCAGCATCTGATAGCGAGGTGACCTCGGGTCCCGCTGATAAGCTTTTGTGGGGCGACACCCATTTGCATACGGCAAACTCGATCGACGCCTTTGGTTTTGGCGTAAAGCTGGGACCAGAAGACGCGCTGCGTTTTGCACGTGGTGAGGAAGTCACCTCTACTGGCGGGCTGAAGGCACAGCTGGAACGTCCACTCGACTTTCTGGTGATCGCCGATCACTCCGGCGGCTTGGGCGCGACCAAGGCATTATATGACGCGCCCGGCTTTCTTGTCCGCGACCCAACCCTGAAACGCTGGCATGAAGAAATGCACAAGGGGCCGGAAGGGATGCAACGCGTCACGGGGGAACTGATTGATCTGGCTGGCCGCAATGCTCTGCCAGCCGCCCTGACAAACCCGGAACGGCAGAAAAAAACGTCGACAAGCATCTGGACAGGCCACAGCTCGCTCGTCGAGCGGTATAATGAACCGGGCAAGTTCACCGCGTTCATGGGCTTTGAATATACGCTGATGCCCAGCGGCAACAATTTGCACCGTGTGGTCATGTTCCGCGATGGCAAAAGCCGGACCGACAAGGTTCTTCCATATGATCCGGGGCAAGGCGACACACCCGTCAGCCAGCTGTGGGACTATATGGACAATTATGAAAAGGTTACAGGCGGTAAGGTGTTGGCCATTCCGCACAACAGCAACCTGTCCAATGGCCTGATGTTTGAATTGGTTGGTCCAGATGGCGGACCGATGACCGCCGCATATGCCCGGCGGCGCGCAGCGCGCGAACCGGTGACGGAAATCACGCAGATTAAGGGTGATAGCGAATCGCATCCATTCCTGTCGCCAAATGACGAATTTGCCGGCTTTGGTACGGCAGGTTGGGACGTCGGCAACCTGACCATGCAGATAAAAAAGAAAAATCAGGATTATGCCGGCGAGTATATTCGTGAAGCATTGAAACGCGGGCTTGCGATTGAGGCACGCACGGGCGTGAATCCTTATAAATTTGGTGTCATCGGTTCAACCGACAGCCATACCGGCCTTGCTACCGCCGATGAGAATAATTTCTTCGGCAAACATTCTGGCGGTGAACCAAACCGTAAGCGCGCCAGCGACCCCCAGAATCTGGGCACCCGCGAAGGCCGTATGGGTTGGCATTATCTCGCCGGTGGATATGCGGCGGTGTGGGCGACGGCCAACACGCGCGCGGCTATTTTCGATGCGATGACGCGGCGTGAGGTTTATGCCACGACGGGGCCACGCATTAAATTGCGCTTCTTTGGCGGGTGGGACTTTACCGAGAATGAATTCACCCGCGACTGGGTAAAAGCCGGCTATGCGCGCGGTGTGCCCATGGGCGCAGATTTGAAACCTGGCCGCGGCGCGCCGAAATTCATTATCTCTGCGCTCAAAGATCCGATGGGTGCAAATCTTGATCGTGTTCAGGTCGTCAAAGGCTGGGTAAATGCATCAGGCGCGCTTCAAGAAAAAGTCTTCGATGTTGTCTGGGCGGACGCCGACAAGCGCATCAAAGGCGCCAATGGCAAGCTGACGCCGGTTGGCGACACCGTCAATATCGCGAAAGCCAGTTACACCAACAGCATTGGTGACCCGGAACTGCGGACGATTTGGACGGACCCCGAGTTTAACCCGTCCATCCGCGCCTTTTATTATGTGCGCGTCATTGAAATTCCGACGCCACGATGGGTGCTGTTCGACGCCTTGCGCTATGGGGCAAAGCTGCTTCCCGGCACAGAGTTGAAGGCGCAAGAACGGGCTTATTCTTCGCCGATCTGGTTTAATCCGAAGAAGAGCTAAGCTAGGCGTTACTCGGCTTCGATTTCCGCAAGGATCGGGTCAGGATCGGCAATGCCCATCAGGCGGCGCATGGCAAGCCGCGCCAGCCGTTTTGTTTCGGTTTTGCGCCGCGCTGTGGCCAATGGGACGAGCGCCGCAGGGCGGGCTATTTCGGCGTCATAAGCATCGGCGATGATAAGCCCGGCGCGTTCGGGCATGAATGCATCGCCATGCAATGGCCCGATATCAAATTCAGCGGGCACGGCCCAAAAAAACCGGTCGCAATATTCAAGATATTCGGGCCATTTCTGATCACCCAAAAGATCAGCGCGCGAACATTTGATTTCGACGATGATGATTTCGCCTTTGGTCGTCAGACCCATCAGGTCGGCGCGTCGCCCGTTGCGAAGGCTTACCTCCGATTGAACCATAATCTGATTGCGCAGAAACAGCCGTGATGTTCCGCGGGCAACCGATGGGGCCCCAATCGGCAATGGTGCAATGTGCGCGCTCATGGGGTATAGATAGAACGAAGGAGGAACAAAATAAAGGCCCCATTTAGGGGCCCTTATTGTCAGCTGTCATTGCCGCTTAGCGATAGAAGATATGATTATCGATGCTGCCAAGGCGCGTTAAGCGCCAGCCTGGCGACACATGCCGCGCATGAAAGTATAAGGCGCCTTCAACGGGGCTTTCCCAACGGTCGTCCAACGCGATCTTGCTGATCGCGACAGCGTTGCGCCAATGTGCACTGCCAATGGCTATGGGTGGCATGCCGCCGCCACGTACAAAGGAAAATTGGCGTTTCTGGAAAACCACACCGCACAATGTGGTAGGGAAACGACCCGACTTGGCACGCGCAATCACGACGCGCGCAACGGCAAGCTGTCCGGTGAGGGATTCACCCTTTGATTCGAAATACACCGCGCTCGCAAGGCAGCGTTGTTCGGCGCTCAGCGATTCATTGGTGTCTTGTTGGCGCACCAGATCGGATAGCGACGAAGCCGCGATGGCTTCATTATCATCGATATTCGAAGATTCGCCGATGCCTGGTGTGAAAATGATGTCGCCATTGTCGGCGAGGGTCGCAGTAACCTTACCGCTTTTGGCCAAGTCTGCTTGGACCTGATCAGCGGAGATTTGCGCAGCGTCCACAACGATGGTGGTCGCGTTTAAGGCAGTGCTTTGGTTATTCCCAAAAGCGAAACCGGCATCGGCGGCAATGACCGCTGAAGCCAGGGTAAACGTTACGGCCGCAACAGAAGCAGCCCGAAAAAATTTCAACATTAAACGTACAATAAAGCGGCAACAACAGCGGACGAAATGCTATATATATGTTTTTATTCGTCTTTTGTTGCGTCCGACTCGCGTGTTTGTCTGGTCACCCCAATTGCGATACCGTATGACAACCTTCGCTACTCGATGACCGCGCATTTATGATGCGCCGCAACAAAGTCAATTAAACGCACACAATAGTCCGTCCAACCGTGCAGCGGATGCGACATCCAGTTCAAAAACCCACAAATCGGGATCGCGGGCGCAGCGTTTTTGCCAGTAATTCTGGATGGCAGCATCACCTGTTTCCGCCAAATCAACGCTTTGCCACGCGGTTTTGCCGTCCAATGACGGATATCGATCGTACAAACGTGGCTCTGCGCCGCGGATCTGCCCAATCAGCAGAATGGCACCTGATGTAGCGTCGCCCTTTTTTAAAACGGTCGCAAAACCGCCGTCAGCCTCTGCCAAACGCTTCATGGCAGATATTTGCACACCAGTTGCAAGCCGCGGTTCAATCAAGCAGCGTCGCGCTCTTCGGACAGGGTCAGCACGGCGAACATCGCCGCCGAGTCGGCTGCACCGCGCAGCTGGGCACGGAATTTCTCGTCCCGAAACAGGCGCGAAACTTCCGCCAACGCCCGCAAATGCGATGCTCCATCTTGCGCAGGTGATATCAGCGCGCAGACGAGGTCTACCGGCTCATCGTCCACGGCATCATAGGGCACGGGCTTTGAAAGCCGGGCAAATACGGCAACGGGCATATCAATGCCCGATACCTTGCAATGGGGAATCGCAGTACCGCCACCAAAACCCGTCGGGCCAAGTCGCTCTCGCTCCACCATGCCCTCAAGCACCGCATGGGAATCGAGAAAATAATTTTCGGCCGCAATCACCGATAGGCGCGCAAGCAGGTCGGATTTGCCCGAACATACCATGTTAGCAGCAACGGCCCCTTCAACGAGCCTTGTAGAAAGTCTTATCATATTTCTTTCAAATGCGCCTGCTTCACCTA
>JBILBJ010000111.1:0-6191 GCA_044353705.1 Sphingorhabdus sp.
CAAAAGGGTAAATTTACGGATCACTGTTGTTCCAGATTTAGAGCAATGGGGACCTTTGCACCGCCACGTTCAACTTCAACGCTTAAGCGGGCTCCGGGCCTGATTTGAGAAGCAATGTCCGCCGCCGAGGATACGGGGCGGCCGTTTATGCCAACGACAATGTCGCCAGCCTGAAATCCGGCGAGGCGCAACATCGTGCCATCATCGCGGGCTTGCAGAACGAGACCGGTGACCCGGCCCCCTTCATTGCGCGGTGCAAAGCCGATCGACTTTTGCAGCGTCTCGGCATTCAGGCCCACGCCTGCGCTGGACGCCGGTGGCGTGGCTGACGTACCTGATGCAGGCGGGCTAACCGTTTCCGCAGGCACCGACTGATCAAGATACAGCGATTCTCTCACGCCGCCGCGCGACAAAATGACATGGTCAAATGCAACGGAATCCAAAGTGACGCCGGGCGCGACTTCTTCGCCAATGGCAAAACTGTTCTGCACGCCATCTTCACCCGCGATGATAGCCGAACCACCGCCCGAACTTTCATTGGTACGCACGCCGAACAATGTCAGGCTTAACGATGTGACATTCTGGGTGGACGCCGTCGCCGCGTCATTGCGAAAAAACGGGTCAAATCCGGCAAATAGCGCCATGCGTGCGGACTGTGGCACAATATTAACCGACGGCGCGCGCCAGTCATTGACCGGGCCAACCGGCGTTAACAATATCCAGAAAAGACGTGCGGTTTGAACGGCGGTGAATATGGCCAGAACGCCAAGGATCAGGCGACCGGCGGGCACAGAACCGAATCGGTGCGACTGCGCTTTAACCCTTTTTGCCAATGTCATTGCCACTAAGTCCCCCCGGACGAATCCGCTTGATGATAAGACCCTAACGCGCGGCTGTGACCGTCGAGTGACTCTCAAATGACAGTTTGGTGACGCCCATAAACGAATGCAGCGCGCCAGAAAAAATGACGGCGACACGTTGAATCCAACGTGCCGCCGCGAGTCAGGGTGCTGTTTTCCCTTTAGAAGTTAAGCTCTACACCGATTGAGGCGCTGATGCCTTGTTTGTAACGGTTGTAGAAAATCTTGTTCGCGCCGTTTTCCTGAAACTCCTGATATTTGGTGTTGGTCAGGTTACGGACTTCGAATTTCAGTTCCGCTTCTTTGCCACCAAGCGTAAAGCCTTCACGCGCAACGAAATCGAGCTGAATGCCAGGCTTTTCCTTGATATCGGGCTGGCCTGATGCACCACGGCTGGTAACCCGATCGGTCGAATAGCTGAGCAAGATTGTCTGCTGTGACAAGCGCTCGGTATCTTCAAGGCCGAATTGCAGATTGATCAGATGATCGGCTTGGCCGGTCAATGGCGAACCGTCGGTGAAGAAGTCGAGTGCGTCGGTGGACGATGCGTTAAACACCGCAACCTGATCGCCCGCCTTCACACTGATCTTTGACTTTGTGTAGGTGTAGTTGGCAATGACAACCGCGCGACGTGTCGCAAAAAAGCCTTCGTCGCCAATGGCAGAGAGATCGAAATATTTCTGCGTTTCGATTTCAACACCGTACAAATCAGCCTTCGGTGCATTCGCGAAACTGGTGATAACGGAGTTATCATCAAAGCTTGAGAACGACTCGATAGGACTATCGATACGCTTGAAGAAACCGGCAATAGTGAAACGCTGCTCACGGTCGAAATACCATTCATAGCGTGCTTCAGCATTGTACAGCTGGCTGTCCGTCAACAGCGGGTTTCCGCGGAAAAGACGGTTGGAGTCTGTATCGTAAAAGTTCTGGAAAATCAGTTCGCGGAATTGCGGACGCGCGATGGTTTTCGACGCGCTCAACCGGAACTTCATCTGTTCATTCATGTCCCACGTCAGCGTCGCTGCAGGCAACCAATAGCTCTGATCCAAGCTGGTGGAAGCAAGCGATGCCGTTGGCGTCGTGAAGACCTGAACCGGAACAACAGTCTGTTCAGCCGTTTCGTAACGCACACCAAGGTTTAGGCTGATCGCCGGCGTAATGAACGCCTGAATTTGGCCGTAACCTGCATGGTTTACCAAGCTTGCGTCAAAGACCGGGTTTGCTTCGTTGGTATCGATCAACGCGATGTTGTAAAAATCGATAATGTCCGGTTGCAGCAAAAGGTCTGGACGGAATAATGACGGCGCGATGGGCGTGCCGCCGGGTGCAACAAACTGAAAGTCACGGCGTTCGGTGCGGCGCGCCGTATCCGAATAAGCATAGCCTATCGTCGCGGTAATATCCGGCGTGACCTTTGCCGACAGATCCAAACCACCAGCCCACAGATTTTCATTCAAATAGGAATAGCTGACTTCGGCGCTTCCCTGCTGACCGTTGTTAAGACGGTTGATGAACAATTGGCCATAAGGATCCGACGTGATGTTGCTGCGATAGTATTCGAGGCTGATTTCATCCGGCGCTTCACGCTGAGAATTGGCGTAGGCTGCACGGAAGCTCAAATTCACATCAGGTGACAGTTTGAATTCACCGACCAGCTGGCTATCGACCAACTGGCGTTCGAACCATGCTGTATCCTGCTGCATCAATGTCGCGGTGGGCGATGTTGTCTGACGGGTGCCGACACCGAGACGCGCTTGTTTCAGCGTGTCGCGAATGAACAGATTGGTCAAACGGATTTTTTGTTCACCCACTTCGATACCGAAGCCAAGCAAGCCGTTCACGACCATACGGTTGTCGGTAATGACTTTCCGGAAATCCAGCTCTTTCTGGCTCAGGTCGAGCGTCGATGCTGTTTGTTGGATCGTGTCGCGGGTACGCCATTTGTTGCTGTAACCGGCGTTGAAGATGACCCCCATAGTGGTGTCATCGCCGATTTCGAAGCTCGTACCACCGGTAATCGTGCCTGAGCCATTTGGCGGCAGATTCTTGTCACGCTGAACAACAGCATTCCGGCCGGTGATAAGCTCGCTAGCAATAGCCTGCGTATCAACGGTACCCGCGCTGATACGAGCGCCGCTGGCGAGATAGGATGCAAGCGCGGGCTTTAGGTCACGGTTGCCATTGTCGAAACCGCTCCAATCCTGCGAGCTACCATAATATGTGTAGCCCAATTGATTGGTGGTCTCGCTATTGACGCTCAAGTCACCGCCGACCGTCAGGAATGTTTCGCGCGGGATCGCTTTGGTTGTCAGGTTAATAACGCCGCCGCCAAATTCGCCGGGGAAGTTTGCCGAGTAGGTTTTTTGCACAAGCGAAGATGCAATCACGCTTGTCGGGAAAAGATCCAGCGGAACAACGCGCTTCAATGGTTCAGGGCTTGGGAGCGGCGAACCGTTAAGCAATGCGAGCGAATAACGATCACCAAGGCCACGAACATAGACAAAACCGCTGCCCACGACGCTTAGACCAGTGACACGCGATAGTGCGCCGGCAATGTCGCCTTCACCGGTACGTTCAATATCTGCGCTCGACAGCACGGACACGACTTGCGCCGCGTTCTTGGAAATGTTGCGATCCAGATATCCGCGTACGACGATTTCCTCGCCACCCGGAATAGAGACATCGACATCCTCTTCGACTGGCTCGGCTGCGTCTGTTGGCGTTTCTGCTGGTGCTGCTTCAGCACTGGCTTGTTCGGCCTGTTCCGCTGCGGCGTCTTGCGCCATCAGCATGGAAGGCGAAACGAGCGCCGACGTCAAAAGCAACAGTCTGATTGCCTCCACTGGCTTCAACATTGTAATTCCCTTTTATAAATTCGAAAAAAGGGTGAGGTGCATGCCCGCTTGGCCGCACCTCACCCGATATTATCCGCCAGCTATTAATATGTTGGCAGTGAGGTGCAGAGACCGGTTACGCTGGTGCCCAGATTGGCCGTCGAGCTGTTGCAGGTCCAGCCTGCATACCAAGTGTCGTTGGCGTCACGGACAGCACCGATATAGGTTGTTGCATCAAAGTAAGATGCGATGCTGCTGGCGTTGAACGCTGTAACTGCGTTTTCGGTGGCACCATTGATGAACAATGACGTCAGGCTTGGTACGAACGCACTGTTATTGTTGTTCGCTCCCGAACCGAACACCGCGCTGACTTGCGCCTCGGTCACACCGCTCGAACCAACAAAGGCTGGCGATCCGCACTGCATAACAACCGAAAGGAATACTGGCGCGCCAGCTTCGTCAATGGCTGCGTTTGCTGTTGCCGATACTGTCTGTGCACGGCTGATCCGCAGGCATGATGTCGATGGGCTGACAACTACACCGTTAAACATGCTGTAATCGGTACCACCACGCAGCAACATTGCCGACAGGTTACCGGTGTTGTTGCGCTGAATGAAGGTGAAGTTCGACAGACGTACGTTTTGGCGCGGCGTATTGCCGTCCGTGGCGTTGTCCGAGTCAGCTTCGATCATCGAGTCACCGGCATTTGGACGCTGCACTGCCAATACATATTGGAAGTTCGCCTTTACGCCTGTGTCCGTGTCCAAGTTATCGTCATCCGCACCGATCGACACGAAATACTTCATGTTGACGTTGCCGCCGAAGAATTCTGCGGCATCGTCAGAGCTGTTGAACGACTGGATGTTGTTCAGAACAGTACCGGTGCCGGTGCCGCCAGTGGTCAGTGCTTGCAGTTCGGAGTTGCCCGAAAGAACAAAGCCCGAGTAGCGGATTTGGACAAAGCTCAAACGGCCGCTATTGTCTGCGGTGTTCGCGCCACCATAAAGTGCCGGGTCAACTGCGCCTTCAACCTGACGCTCGCAAGCAACAGTGCCTGGAGTTGCAGCAGGTGCTGCGCAATCCGTGATTGGCGCACGGCCGTTAAGAACGATACCGCCCCACTGACCAATCGAGCTGTCGTTGTTGAGACCAAGGACGTTGTCACGGCTGGTGAAGATGATTGGAAGGGCAGCCGTACCAACAGCGTTGATGCGGTTACCGCGGTTAACGTTCAACCATGACACGCCGGTTCCGCCAAAGACGATAACGCCTGGATCGATGTTCAAGGTGACGACGTTGTTCGTGGATGAAGGACCTTGGTCCGTACCAACGTCAACACGGCCACCAAGACGGTACAGGACGCCCGCAATCTTTGGCAATGTGCTGGTGGTGTTGATGCGTGCCGGCAATGTGCAGACGCGATATGTGCCGGTTGGACCAGTGATGGTGCCGCTGTCGGTCAAGCCTTGCGCATCAGCAATGGTTGGGCAGCCGCCAGCAGGTGTAACTGTCGCAGGTGGCGGTGGTGGTGGTGGTGGCGGCGGAGGTGCAGCCGGGTTGTTGATGGTGATATTACCACCGGTTCCAGGCGATGCGATATCATCTGCGCCACAGCCGGTGACGAGGGCAGCTGCTGCCGTCGCATACACGATCCCACGTAATTTTGGGTTTAACATTCTAAATCTCCGCAACAAATAAGACGTGCCCGATATGGGCAAATGCAACGGACCAGAATCGAATCATCATAAGGCCCCACCCGTTGACCATGCGGCCAATAGGGGCGAGCTGTGACATGGCTGTGCTTATCACATTGCATTTAGAAGAATGTTTTGCGTCAGATATGTGACAGCCGCAGAACAGGCGGGTCACAGCAAACCGGCACGCCAAAAAAAGTAAGGCGGGCCATATGACCCGCCTTACATGCGCATTATAAATAATGTATTAACACGTTAGCTCAAAACGCGTGAAACGAGATTAGCGCGTGGCAAGCCGCGGTTGCAAACCGGCATAGGCCTTACGCGCAGCGTCTTTTGAATTCATCACGCGGCCGTCGGCGAGCACCAGATCGACGCTATCACGGCTCTGCATCGCAGCGGCGAACATATTCGAAGCCTCTTCCATACGGCCCATACGCGCATATGCACGGCCAAGGTTGAGCAGCTTCGCAGGATCATGCCGGCTCACTTGCGCGCTTGTCAGTATTTGAGAAACTGCCTGCGCATTGTCGCCCTTTACGAGAGCCTCATAGCCAATGGACCCCTTTGGGTATGCTGTTTCAATATTCATGGTCGGTTGGGCGTGGGCTGCAACGCCCATCAGGCCAGTTACTAAAGCACCTACGAATAGCAGTTTCATCCGTTTTCTCCTCATCTCCCCCTTGAATATGACGCTTATATGACATCACTGCAATAAAATTGTAATATATTGGGCACTTGTTTGATGATGCAGAATCCGCGCTTCAAATTCGGTAATATTTCAGACACATAACTTCTAT
>JBILBJ010000112.1:0-6055 GCA_044353705.1 Sphingorhabdus sp.
GCGTGGGCTGCACCGCCCAACAGGCCAGTTACTAAAGCACCTACGAATAGCAGTTTCATCCGTTTTCTCCTCATCTCTCCCTTGAATATGACACTTATATGACATCACTGCAATAAAATTGTAATATATTTGGAGCTTGTTTGATGATGCAGAATCCGCGCTTTAAATTCAGTAATATTTCAGACATATAACTTCTATCAAAGTCGCATGATAACCGCATCACAGTGACACCACCCTTCCCCAGTTGGGCGATGCAAACCTATGCAGGGAAGGTATCAAAATGCGTAAAATTACAGTGATGCTTTTAGCCGGAGTCGCTTTCGGATCTGTGCCAGTTCGCGTCTAGCAGCAAGGGCATGCACGGATATTTCCCTATAGTCCATTGATGCGGGCGATCGCACCAACGCTTGCCAAAGCCATGGGTGCGCTTTTGCCTGACGCAGAGGTAGCAGCTGTCCAATAATGACAATTGGCAATTCTTAACGGCAAAAAAACTGTCATTGATCTGCCACGCACGTGACCCATCCGTCCTTTAGGGCTTCATTAAGACAACGGGGGACGGGCAATATGACAACCACTGAATTAAGCGACAGCCTGCTATTTAAAGGCGACGAAAAAGGTCCAAAACTGCCGTCATGGTTCGATAAGCCCGAACCAAAAAGCTACCAACCAAAGATGCGGTTTCGCACGGTGTGGATTTCTGATGTGCATTTGGGCACAGCTGGTTGTCAGGCAGATCTACTGACTGATTTTCTTGCTTCCATTGAATGTGAGACGCTTTATTTGGTCGGCGACATTGTAGATGGCTGGCGTTTGCGCAAGGGCTGGTATTGGCCCGACCAGCATAATGAAGTCATCAGACGGGTGTTGAAAATGGCGCATCGCGGGACCCGCGTCGTCTATATTCCCGGCAACCATGACGAAATGTTCCGTGATTATGCAGGCCTGAGCTTTGGCGGCGTTGAGGTCCAACTGGAGGCGATCCACCAGACCGCCGACGGCCGCGCATTACTCGTGACGCACGGCGATGCATTTGACGGCATCGTGCTTTATGCCCGCTGGCTCGCTTTCTTGGGTGACCAAGCGTATACGCTGCTGTTGAAAGCCAACGTCGTTCTCAACGCGGTGCGCCGTAGGTTGAACATGCCTTATTGGTCGCTGTCATCCTATCTGAAAATGCGCGTCAAAAACGCGGTGCAGTTTATCGGGCAATATGAAGAAGTGGTGGCGCGTGAAGCCGCGCTTCGCGGTGTTCAGGGCGTTGTTTGCGGTCACATCCATTCTGCGGAAATCCGGCAATTTGGATCGATCACTTATTACAATGACGGCGACTGGGTCGAAAGCTGCACCGCGCTGACCGAGGCGAAAGACGGATCCATGGCGATTATCGATTGGGCCGAGCATGTCCGGAAAGCTACAGAAAAGCGGGCTTTGACCCCCGCGTGAGGATCGCCATCGCAACGGACGCTTGGCTGCCGCAAGTCAATGGTGTTGTCCGGACGATGACCGAAACGGTCAACCGGCTGAAATCGCGCGGACATACCGTCGAAGTGATCGCACCGGACCGGTTCACCACCATTCCCTGCCCCGGCTACGCGGAAATACGCCTTGCGCTGGCACCCCGCTTTGGCGTGCGTAAGGCTTTACACGCCATGGCTCCAGATATTGTCCATATCGCGACCGAAGGCCCGATTGGTTGGAGCGCGCGAGCATGGTGCCTTGCGCATGATGTGCCCTTTACCTCAGCATTTCATACGCGCTTTCCGGATTATCTGGCTGTACGAACGGGGCTATCCCCTGAGTGGTTCTGGCCAATCATGCGGATGTTCCATAAGCCATCTCGTGCCGTCCTGACCGCGACAAGGGGTCTTATAGATGAGCTTTCGGTGCGGGGTATCCCCAATACCCGCTTATGGTCACGCGGCATCGACCATGGGCTTTTTCATGGAGATCAGCCCGACCATCCTCTGTTGGCAAACCTACCAAAACCCGCCATGATTTCCGTGGGCCGTGTTGCAGTCGAGAAAAATCTGGAAGCCTTTCTATCTGCGGAGGTCGCAGGCAGTAAGGTCGTTATAGGCGACGGACCTGCCTTGTCTGATTTAAGAATAAAATATCCCAATGCCATTTTCCTGGGAACGCTCAAGGGAACTGAACTGGCAAGCGCCTATGCCACCGCAGACGTTTTTGTGTTTCCCAGTCGAACCGATACATTTGGGTTGGTGATGATCGAAGCGTTGGCATCCGGACTTCCGGTCGCGGCATTTCCCGTCCCTGGTCCTTTGGATATTATTGGTCCGGATGGTCGCGGTCCCTGGTCCGAATTGTCACGACCGATCGGATCTTTAAGCGAAGACCTGCCCTATGCCATTCGGAACGCGCTTAGTGCGCATAAAGCCGACGCTGTGGCATATGCGCAGAGTTTCGATTGGGATCGATGCACCGACCAGTTCATCGGCGCATTGGGTGAAGTCACTCATCAAAACGCCTGACGACAAACATCCTGAAACAAATATGTGTGATATCGGGGATATTACACCCCGCCCCCGACTATCGGGCACCCATCGCCATGCACAATAAAGTTCACGGCACGTGGGCTATCGATCAGTAGCCGGGCAATAAGGTGCAAACGGCCGTCATTCACGACAACCGTTCGCACCCATTACTGTTAATCGGCGCTTAGAACTTACGCCTTAGCCTTCAGGCTTTCGGCCACCGCGACGCCGTGCCGCTCTAGTGCTTCTACGATCTTGCCAGCACCTTCAAGATCGCCCCAGAACATGGGGCCGCCGCGATAAATGGGCCAGCCATAGCCATAGATCCAGACCACATCGATATCGGACGGCCGCTGGGCTTTGCCTTCCTCAAGTATTTTGTAGCCCTCATTAACCATCGGATAGAGCGTCCGCTCGACAATCTCCTGATCGCTGATCTCGCGTTTCGGCAAGTTAGAGGTCGACCGAAACTCTTCAATGATCGCGAGCGCCTCAGCACTTGGGGTACCGACGCGCTTTTCATCATAATCGTAAAAGCCCTTGCCGTTTTTCTGACCAAAACGGCCCGCCGCACAAAGCGCGTCACGGATCGTTTCAATCCGGCTTGGGTCGCGGTGCCAGCCAATATCAAGGCCAGCGAGATCGCTCATCTGGAAAGGCCCCATGGGCATGCCAAAATCGGTATGGACCTTGTCTATTTGCGCCGGTGTTGCGCCTTCCAACAACAATTGCATCGCGGGTTGTTGGCGCGTTGACAACATCCGGTTGCCAATAAAGCCATGACAGACACCAGCGACCACCGCGACTTTGCCAATCTTCTTGCCGATGGCCATTGCGGTCGCGAGCACGTCATCCGCAGTCTTTGCGCCGCGGACGACCTCCAACAATTTCATCACATTGGCAGGCGAGAAGAAGTGCATGCCCACCACGTCTTGGGGCCGCGAGGTGCTCTCCGCGATTTCATCAACATCGAGATAGGATGTGTTCGACGCCAAAATCGCACCGGGCTTGCAAATGGCATCAAGCTTGCCAAAAACCTCTTTCTTGACGTCCATGCTTTCATACACAGCTTCAATCACGAGGTCGCAATCTGCGAGATCCTCAAGCGCGAGTGACGGCGTCAGCAGACCCATCATGCCTTCGACCTGTTCGGTCGTGAAGCGGCCCTTGGCGGCACTATTTTCGTAATTTTTGCGGATAACGCCCACACCGCGATCCAGATTTTCCTTCACCATTTCGACGATGGTCACCGGAATCCCCTTGGACAGGAAATTCATCGATATGCCGCCGCCCATCGTGCCTGCGCCAATGACGCCGACTTTCTTAATGGCGCGCAAGGCCAAATCCTTGGGCAATCCATCAATTTTCGCGGCCTGTCGTTCTGCAAAAAACATGTGGCGCTGCGCAGCCGATTGCGAACCGCCCATCAGCTTGAGAAATTCCGTGCGCTCGAATTGCATGCCTTCATCAAATGGCAATCGTGTCGCGGCCTCAACGCACGCCAAATTGGCGTAAGGCGCATCAAAGCCCCGCCATTTTTTCGCATTGGCAGCCTTCAACTGTTCAATGACGCCGACATCGCCTGTCAGTGGACGATCGCGGGTTGGCCGAGGACCAGCAGGAATCAATTCACGTGCATAAGCGATGGCATCTTCCGCCAGGCTATCTTCGCCGGCAAGCCTGTCGACTAAGCCAATTGCGGCTGCCTTAGCGGCGGGCAAATGCTCCCCAAGTGCGCACATAGTTGCGGCAGCCTCAATCCCCACGACACGCGGAAGCCGTTGCGTGCCACCCGCGCCCGGCAGCAGGCCAAGCTTTACCTCTGGAACGCCAAGCCGGGCCGATGGGACTGCGATACGGTAATGGCAGACAAGCGCGGTTTCCAATCCGCCGCCAAGCGCCGTCCCATGGATGGCGGCGACGACGGGCTTATGCGCCGCTTCAATCATGTTGAGCACCGCGTTAAAATCAGGGCCTTGCGGCGGCTTTCCAAATTCGGTGATGTCGGCGCCTGCAATGAAGGTTGATCCCGCGCAACGCAGCACAATCGCTTTGACCGAGTCGTCAGCAAGTGCCTGCTCAAAACCGTCTTTCAGCCCCTGCCGGACATGCCATGACAGTGCATTAACGGGCGGGTTATCGACAAGAACAACAAGGATATCATCGATTTTCTGCGTGGTGACTGACTGCACGGTAAGCTCCTCAATATCGGCGCAGGCCATATGTGATCTGCTAGACGGGTAAGATTGAATGTCTTGGTGGTTCTAGAATGTTTTGGGTCGCGGTGGCAATCCCGCTGCATCATCAAAGCGCAGCGCGCAGATGTTTTGCGTTAGTTTTTCAGGCTTTGAATGATCGCCGAAAAATCCATGCCGCCTTTTCCAGCGGCATCAAATTGCGCGTATAGCTCGGCCGCCCGCGCGCCCATGGGCACATCGGCGTTGACGGACTGCGCAGCTTCCATCGCCAGCTTAAGGTCCTTCAGCATCAGTGCGGTCGCAAAGCCGCCCTGATAATCATTATCGGCAGGCGAAGTCGGTCCGACGCCGGGAACAGGGCAATAGCTGGTCATCGACCAATTTTGACCAGAGGCTTTCGACGAAATGTCGTAAAAGGTTTGAAGGTCGAGCCCAAGCTTCTCCGCCATGGCAAAAGTTTCACAGGTCGCAATCATCGATGCACCCAACAGCATGTTGTTGCATATCTTTGCCGCCTGACCGGCCCCTGATGTGCCCGCATGAATGACAGCCTTGCCCATCGCCGACAGGATCGGCTCTGCCCGCGCAAAGGCGGTATCAGTGCCACCCACCATGAAGGTCAACGTGCCCCCATTGGCCGCCGCAATGCCGCCCGAGACAGGCGCATCGACCATGTCATAGCCCGCTGCGACCGCATCCGACGTCACCTTGCGCGCGGTATCGACGTCAATTGTCGAACAATCGAGCAACACCGCGCCCTTGGGGGCGTGGCCCAATACATCATTTTCAAATACGCTATCGACGATTGTGCCATTGGGCAGCATCGATACGACAGCGTCAACGCCATCCACCGCATCACGCACGGAGGTAAACGTGGCGCAGCTATTTTCCTGCGCCCGCATCAAAGCGTCCGCCGAAAGGTCAAACGCATGTACCCTGTGTCCTGCCTTAACGAGGTTGGCGGCCATGCCGCCGCCCATATTGCCAAGACCGATAAATGCGATTTTCATGTGATTTACCCCATGGTGGGAATGACAAACGCGTTGCCACCGTCGGGCGAGCCATCTGGCCAACGTTGGGTGATTGTCTTGACCTTGGTCCAGAACTTCACGCCTTCCATGCCGTGCTGGTTGGTGTCACCAAAGGCAGAGCGTTTCCAGCCGCCAAAGCTGTGATAGGCAACCGGCACGGGGATCGGCACGTTGATGCCGACCATGCCGACATTGACGCGTGCCGCAAATTCACGGGCAGCGTGGCCATTGCGCGTGAAGATCGCGACGCCATTGCCATATTGGTGCTTCGACGGAAGCGCCAAGGCCTCTTCAAAGTTGGCCGCGCGGACGATCTGCAGCACTGGGCCAA
>JBILBJ010000113.1:0-6026 GCA_044353705.1 Sphingorhabdus sp.
TGCGGGTGAGCAGGACGGCATGACCTATTCGCGGTTGCAAAACCCGACGGTGCAAATGCTGGAGGAACGCATTGCGCTGATGGAAGGGGCCGAGGCATGCCGCGCGCAAGCCACGGGCATGGCGGCAATGACGACGGCGTTGCTGTGCCAATTGTCGCAGGGGGACCATGTGGTCGCCGCGCGCGCAGCCTTTGGCTCGTGCCGCTGGCTGACGGACACGTTGCTGCCCAAATGGGGTATCAGCACGACCACCATCGACAGCCGCGACAATGATGCATGGAAAGCGGCGATTCAGCCGAATACCAAAGTGTTCTTCTTTGAAACGCCAGCGAACCCGACGATGGATATTGTCGACATGGCCTATGTCTGCGGCCTCGCTAAAGAACATGGCATCACCACTGTGGTCGACAACGCCTTTGCCACTAGCGTGCTGCAACGGCCGATGGATTATGGTGCAGATGTCGTCGCCTATAGCGCAACGAAGCTGATGGACGGGCAGGGCCGCGTGCTTGCCGGCGCCGTCTGTGGTTCGCAACAATGGATCGATGACGTGCTGTTGCCGTTTCAGCGCAACACCGGACCCAATTTGTCGCCATTCAATGCCTGGGTAGTGCACAAGGGTTTGGAAACGCTGGAACTGCGCGCGATGCGGCAGTCGGAAAACGCGCTTATTGTCGGAAAATTCCTGGAAGGCCGCGTGCCGCATATCATGCACCCCGGGCTTGCCAGCCACCCGCAACATAATCTCGCCATGAGCCAGATGAAAGCCTGCGGACCCATATTCGCGTTTGAAGTTGATGGCGGCCGCAAGCAGGCGCACGCCTTGCTCAACGCGTTGCAGCTGATCGATATTTCGAACAATATCGGCGATGCGCGCAGCCTGATGTGCCACCCTGCGTCCTCCACCCACCATGGCATGGGCCCCGAAGGCCGCGAAGCCATGGGCGTTGGTGAAGGCTTGATCCGCATCAATGTTGGCTTGGAGGATCCTGCGGATCTGATCGACGATCTGGATCAGGCGCTCAGGGCCGCGGGATTGTGACGAACATCCTCGATTCCTTCTTTGCGGTCAGCGCAACGACCGAGGGCGTGACCGTCCGCGTGTCACCCAATTTTCTGCAAGAACAATCGGCGCCCGCGCAAGGCCGCTGGTTTTGGTCCTATCATATCCGCATCGAAAATGGCGGCGATGAACCCGTGCAATTGATGACGCGGCATTGGCGCATCACCGACGGTCGCGGCACAATCAACCATGTCGATGGCGATGGCGTGGTCGGCGAACAGCCCTTGCTGGAACCCGGCGAGAGCCATGATTATGTGTCGGGCTGCCCACTGCCGACACCCAGCGGCATGATGGAAGGGCAATATCGCTTCATCCGCGAAGATGGCACGACCTTCCTTGCCGAAATTCCACGCTTTACGCTGGTCGCCCCGGCCATAGCGCGTTGAGCATCCGATGAAGCGTACGCATCTGCCCCTTAATGGTTTGCGCGTGCTGGATGCTTCGGCGCGGCATTTAAGCTTTACCAAGGCGGCGGATGAACTTGCGGTAACACCCGCTGCCGTCGGTCAGCAGATCCGCGCGCTGGAAGATATGCTGGGCGTCGTTCTTTTCCGCCGCACGCCCAAGGGGCTTGAGCTCACGGACGAGGCGACAAATGGCCTTGATGCGCTGCGTGCGGGCTTTTTGCAGTTTGAAGAATCGGTCCGTGCGATGCAGGCGGGGCAATCGTCCAATTCGCTGACCATCGCCGCGCCGCGCGATTTTACCGCCAAATGGCTGGCCACGCGGTTGGCCACATTCAGCAAGGCGAACCCCGACACCCGCTTCACTTTGGTGGCAGCGGACGAGCTTGTCGACTTTACCGAAGCCAATCTCGACCTCGCCATCCGGCTGGCCACTGGCCCGGGCGAACATGAAGGTGTCAAGTTGGCTGCGGGCGCGCATGTCACCGTCGCTGCACCCGAAGGCGGGGCAGAAACACCGATTAGCTGGCCCAATTGCCCTGTGGTCGACGGCGTGGCGGCACTTCGCCTCGCCGATGCGGGCCTTGCGATTGACGCGGCCGCTATTGGGCTGGGCAGGGCCACCGTGCCGCTGCTTTTGGCCGAAGCCGATTTGGCGAGCGGAAAAATACGCGCGGTCGACAATGCGAAGGAAAGCGAAGAAGCCTATTGGCTGGTCGCACCATTGCCGCAATGGCGGCAGAAAAAGGTGAAGGCCTTGGTCGAGGCCTTAACACAGTGACCGCGCCGACACTTGCCAGCGAGCGTCTCATTCTCCGGCAATTGAATATGGACGATGCACCCGCGCTTTTTGATGTTTTGTCCGATGATGCGGTGATGCGTTATTGGTCGAGCGGTCCCCATGCGGATATCGCGGAAACGCAAAACTATATTGCGTGGAATGCAGAAATTGATGCCGGTCATGTGTGTTGGGCGATCACGCTTGATGAAAGTGTCGCATTAGGATGGGTCATTCTTTTACCGCACCGTAAAAACAGCTTTGAGCTGGGCTATATTCTCGGACGCAGCCATTGGGGCAAGGGCTATGGCTATGAAGCCGCTTGTCTGGCCTTGGATTATGCCTTTGCGAACCTCGCCGCGCGCCGCATTATGGCGGACACCGACCCCGATAATATGGGTTCAATAAAGCTGCTGGAAAAACTGGGCTTCCAGCGCGAAGGCTATCTGCGCGAAGAATGGGAAACCCATATTGGGGTGCGCGACAGTGTTATCTTTGGCCTTTTGTGGAACGAGTGGCTGAAAACGCCCGCACCGTGACTTTAACAATGTGAGCCCAGATCAAGCGTCGATCGTGTCCTCGTCCAGCTGCGCGGCATTTTCCTGAATGAAGTTGAACCGGTGCTCCGGATTTTTGCCCATCAGCCGGTCGACGAGGTCATTGACCACTGCGCGCCGTTCATATTCATGCGGCAAAGTAATGCGGATCAGCGAGCGGGTCGCGGGGTCCATCGTCGTTTCTTTCAACTGGTTCGGGTTCATTTCACCCAGGCCCTTGAACCGGCCAACGTCGACTTTCTTGCCCTTGAACACGGTCGCTTCCAATTCGGCGCGGTGCGCGTCGTCGGCGGCGTATACGCTTTGGCTGCCATGCGTCAGGCGATAGAGCGGCGGCCGCGCGAGGAAGAGATGCCCGGCTTTCACGATTTCGGACATTTCCTGAAAGAAGAATGTCATCAGCAAGGTCGCGATATGCGCGCCGTCGACATCCGCATCGGTCATGATGATGATGCGTTCATAGCGCAAATTGTCGGGGTTGCAGTCCTTGCGCGTGCCACAGCCAAGCGCGAGCTGAAGATCCGCGATTTCGTTGTTGGCGCGGATTTTGTCTGCGGTGGCCGACGCGACGTTCAGGATTTTACCCCGGATCGGCAGAATCGCCTGCGTCTTGCGGTCACGCGCTTGCTTTGCGCTGCCGCCAGCGCTGTCGCCTTCGACGATGAACAATTCGGTGCCGGTGGGATCATCCGACGCACAATCGGTCAGCTTGCCGGGCAGACGCACCTTGCGGCCTGAGGTCGCGGTTTTGCGTTTGACCTCACGCTCGGCCTTGCGGCGCAGGCGGTCGTCGACCTTTTCCAGGATGAAGCCCATCAACGCCTTGCCGCGTTCCATATTGTCAGCAAGATAATGGTCGAAATGGTCCCGCACGGCGTTTTCCACCAAGCGCGTGGCTTCGGGTGAGGTCAGCCGGTCTTTGGTCTGGCTTTGGAATTGCGGGTTGCGGATGAACACCGACAACATCAATTCGGCTTCGTTGAAAATGTCTTCCGCCGATATCTGCGCCGCTTTTTTCTGGCCAATCAATTCGCCAAAGGCGCGCAAGCCCTTGGTCAGCGCAGCGCGAACGCCGGCTTCATGGGTGCCGCCATCGGGGGTCGGAATGGTGTTACAATACCAGCTGTACGAACCGTCGGAATACAGCGGCCACGAAATCGCCCATTCGACGCGGCCTTGCGCATCGGGGAAATCTTGCGTGCCAGAGAAAAATTCTGTGGTGGCGCAGGCGCGGGTGCCAAGCTGTTCGCGCAAATGGTCGGACAAGCCACCGGGGAATTGGAACACCGCTTCGGCGGGGACATCTTCGCTTGCGAGTTCCGCGTCGCAGCGCCAGCGAATTTCAACGCCAGCGAACAAATAGGCCTTCGACCGGGCAAGCTTGAACAATCGCGCGGGTTTGAACTTCGCATCGGCGCCGAAAATTTCAGGGTCAGGCGTGAACGCTATGGTGGTACCGCGCCGGTTGGGGGTGGGGCCAAGCTCTTCCAGCTTACTGACCGGATGGCCTTGCGCAAAACGTTGGCGATATAATTGCTTGTTGCGGGCAACTTCGACAACGGTATCGGTCGACAGCGCGTTGACGACAGACACGCCGACGCCATGCAATCCGCCGGATGTCGCATAAGCCTTGTCCGTGAACTTACCGCCGGAGTGCAAGGTCGTCAGAATGACCTCAAGAGCCGATTTGTCCGGAAATTTCGGATGTGGATCAACCGGAATGCCGCGGCCGTTGTCGGTGATGGTCAGCCGGTTGCCAACGCCCAAATGCACCTCAATACGGCTGGCATGGCCGGCGACGGCTTCGTCCATCGAGTTATCGAGCACTTCGGACGCGAGATGGTGCAAGGCGCGTTCGTCGATGCCGCCAATATACATGCCCGGGCGACGGCGAACCGGCTCAAGCCCCTCCAGCACTTCAATTGCGGAAGCAGTATAATCATTGGATGCGGCAGTGGCGGCCGCGCTCCCGCCAAACAGGTCATCGGTCATAATAATGCTATAGGCGCGGGAGAGTTGGCGGCGCAACAGCCGAACGAAACTCGGCTGTGGAAATAAACCGGATCAGCGTCTTTCCGGGGGCATGGACATAATGGCGAAATTGCCATTTGCCTGCGCAACCAACTTGTCATTCTGAGTGATACGGGCGGTTAAATGGGCAATGGTTCGGCCCTTATTGTCCAAAACGGTTTCGCACAGCAACTGGCCCTCCGCGACTGGCCGGAAATAGCTGATCGAGATATCAATTGTCGCGCACGCATATCCCGCATCGAGTGTCGAATACAGCGCCGCGCCCATGCCTGTATCCGCCATAGCGTAGAGGACAGCGCCATGCACAACACCGTGCGGATTTAAATGCCGATCATCGACCGACAGCGAAAATGTGCTGCTGCCGCCGCCTTGCTGATCCAATGTTAAACCGATGAGATCCGCAAATGGATGATCCATGCTCTATCTCACCCTAGTCTTAACGAACCCGTGGTCCGCCGAACGGCATTGGTGGCGGAGGACGGCGTACACCGCGGGGCAGCTGCGCCTGGTAGGCGCGGCCACAATGTTCGACGCAGTAGGGAAAACCGGGGTTTACCGGGACACCGCAGAAATGGAAATCGGCTTCACCGGGGTGCCCCAAGGGCCAACGGCAAATACGCTCGTTCAAATCCAGTAACGACGTTTTGTCTGCCATTTCCGGGCTTGGCTTTGCGGGCACAAGGCGGCGTGGCGGTGCTGGTGGAATCGGTGCCTGCTGATCGCCGGGGCCCTGACGCATGAAACCGCCAGGTCCGATCGAAACAATACGGGGCATCGACGATGCGCGCGGTGCAGGCGCTTCGGCGGCGGCGTCATCATCGGCGCGCGACGGCGCAGCAGGCTCAGCCACGGGTGCAGCGGCAGGGGCGCGCAAAGGTGCAGCGGGGGCAGGTGCCTTTGCAGGCGCAGCAGCCGCTGGCTTTTTCGGCGCGGCTTTTTTGTCGGTGTCGTTGGCCTTCACAGGTGACGGGCGTGATTTTAGTCCCAAGCGATGGGCCTTGCCGATCACGGCATTGCGGCTGACACCACCAAGTTCTTCGGCAATCTGGCTTGCTGTCAGGCCTTTATCCCAAAGCGCTTTTAACTGATCAATCCGCTGGTCGGTCCAGGACATAGAAACTTTCCCAATATCTAATGTGTTATACCGCAGTCGCGGCGCATTTGCGCCTTGCGGTTAAGCCTGCAAGCCGATA
>JBILBJ010000114.1:0-6024 GCA_044353705.1 Sphingorhabdus sp.
GAAGATATCGCCTGATACCGCGATCGAACGGTCGAACAGATAGGGTTCGGTAAACCCGATTTCAGCGGACTTTGAATAGGATGAATAAGAGATATTCGTCCGCAATTCCTGGCCAACACCGCGGAAGTTCCGCTGCCTTACGGAGCCTTGGAAAATGAAGTTTTCGATGGACGAAAAACCAGCCGAAAGCGATAATTCGCCCGTTGCCTTTTCCTCGACATTGGTCGTCAGCACGATGCGGTCGGGCGCGCCACCCTGCACTTGTTCGACTTCAAGCTCTTCCTGAAAATAGCCAAGCGACTTGATGCGTTCTGCGGTGCGCTTTACCTGAATGCTGTTAAATGCGTCGCCTTCGTTCAAACGGAACTCGCGGCGAACAACCTTGTCTTGGGTCAGCGTATTGCCGTTAATGTCGATACGCTCAACGAACACCCGCGGCGATTCCGCCACGTTGAATGTGATACCCATCGTCAGCGTTTCCTTGTCGCGCAGGAAATCGGGGTTCACGTCCGCAAAAGCATAACCAAATAGACCAGCGGTTTCGGAAAGGCTTTCGACCGTATCTTCGACCATCTTGGCGTTGTACCAAGTGCCCTTTTTCATACGCAATGTCGCCGTAAGACGTTCGGAATCGAAATCGCGGATTTGGCTTTCAACCTTCACATCGCCGAATTTGTAGCGATCGCCCTCTTCCACCACATAAGTGATGATGAAATCCTGCTTATCGGGGGTCAGTTCCGCAATCGCAGATACGACGCGGAAATCGGCATAGCCTTGCGTCAGATAAAATTGGCGCAGCTTTTGTTGGTCGAATGCCAAACGGTCAGGGTCATAGCTGGTGCCTGAGCTGAAGAAGCGGTAAAACCGAGCCTGCTTCGTCACCATTTCGCCACGCAGGTCCCCATCGGAAAACTTTTCGTTACCGATGATGTTGATCTGCTGAACCTTTGATTTTGGGCCTTCAGTAATTTCGAAGACGATATCGACGCGGTTCTGATCCAACTGGACCAGCTTAGGTTCGACGACCGCAGCAAAGCGTCCCTGACGCTTGTAGAGCTCGACGATGCGCGCAACGTCCGCGCGGACTTTCGAACGCGAGTAAATCTGGCGTGGTGCCAACTTGATTTCGGGTTCTATTTTGTCATTCTTGATGCGCTTGTTGCCCTCAAGAATGATGCGGTTCACCACTGGGTTTTCGCGCACTTCAATGACAACCGCGCCCGAATTGTTGCGCACGGCGACGTCCGCAAATAATTCAGTCGCGTATAAATCTTTCAACGCTTGGTCGGCAGAAACCTGCGTCCAAAGCTGCCCTGTGCGCAAGCGGATGTACGACCGGACCGTTTCGGCCTCGAGTCGCTGGGTGCCAACGACGGTGATGGAATTGATTTGATCGACCGCAACTGGCGCAGCTGGCGCGGATGGCGCGGCGGCAGGTGCAGGCGGCGTTGCTTGCGCAAAGGCGGGCGTCATCGTGCCTGACGCAGCAAGGGCCGTCGAACCCATCAAAAAAATGCCAACGCTTGTGAGGTTGCCGAAAGGTCTACTTTTCATTGTCATCCGATCTGATGTCCGGGCCCCACCGGGAGTTGGCTTATTGCCGCTAAAACGGTTTTGCGTCCCTGCCCCATGCAGCGCCCGCAATCAAGTCTGCAATGCCTTCAGCCGCTTTCAAAAAGCCCGAAAGACGCAAGGTCATTAAATGTCACCATAAGCATGAACGCCGCTAGCATCACAAAACCTGCACGAAAAGCCCACTCCTGCACCTGCGGTGTTGCGGGGCGTCTGCGTATCGCCTCAATTCCGTAGAGCAAAAGATGTCCTCCATCGAGCATCGGGATTGGCAGCAGATTGATGAACCCCAAGTTAATCGAGATCAGCGCCGCAAGGCTTATGAACGTCAATATGCCAAGGCTCATCGCTTCGCCGGACACTTTTGCGATTTTCAACGGCCCACCAAGTTCGGAAAGCGGACGCCGGCCCGAAATAATCTGCCCAAGGCCAATCATCTGCTGACGCAAGATATTGCCTGTTTGCACGACAGCGGCCCATGGCGCCTCCAATATCCCGACTTCACGGACTTCCACCTTGCTGGCGCCAACACCAATGCGGCCAATACGATATTCGTTGCCAAAGCGATCGATTTCTTTGACTTCGGCCACGACGGTTTCTTTTTCCAACCGCTCGCCATTGCGTTCGATTTCGATGATAACGCGCTCACCGGGGATCATGATGGTCTCGTTGGCCATCTGGTTAAAGGTTTCGATGCTGCGCCCGTTGAATTTTAGTACGCGGTCGCCTGGCATCAGGCCCGCGACGGCCGCTGGGCTTCCGGGTTGGACGACATCCAATACCGGAGGTGTAACCGACTTCCCGAATGCCAGCAGAAAGCCCATGAAGATGAGTATCGCGAGCAAGAAGTTAACCGCGGGCCCAGCAAACACGATCAACGCGCGCTGCCATAGCGTCTTGGATTGAAAAGTCTGGTTGCGCTCGGCATCGGGCAGTTGCCGCCAGCTGTCATCGGCTTGGCTGGACGGATTCATGTCACCTGCAAACTGAACAAATCCGCCCAATGGCAACAGTCCAACGCGCCACAGCGTGCCGCGCTTGTCCACCCTGCCCCAAATTTGCGGGCCAAAGCCGATGGAGAATTTGTCGGCCTTCACGCCGAACCAACGGCCGACGAGATAATGCCCAAGCTCATGCACAACGACCAAAGACCCGATCAGCGCAATGAACGCGATCAGGGTCAAAAAGATATTGGGTGATTCAGTTGCCACGCGTCAAAGTCTCCAATTCACGCCGCGCATAGATGCGGGCATCTGCATCTATGCTGAACAGATCGTCCAGATGTGTGGGCGCAGCCGGTGCATAAGCCGTCAATGTCGCCTCCACCACATTCGCGATATCCAGAAAGCCAATCTGGCCGTTCAAAAACGCTTCGACGGCCACTTCATTGGCGGCGTTCAGTATGGCTGGCTTCGCGCCGCCTTCAGTAATCGCCGCGCGTGCCAAGCGGAGCGCAGGAAAGCGCACAATGTCGGGCTGTTCAAACGTCAGCTGGCCGATGGTCGCGAGATCCAACGGCTTGCAGTTCGTGGCCATACGCTCCGGCCATGCCAGCGCGCTGGCGATGGGTATGCGCATGTCCGGCGAACCAAGCTGCGCCAGCGTTGAACAATCGTCATACTCCACCATCGAATGAATGACCGATTGCGGATGAACCAAAATGTCGAGCTTATCGAGCCCGACGGGAAACAGATGATATGCCTCAATCAGCTCAAGGCCCTTGTTCATCATCGTCGCGGAATCGACGCTTATCTTTGCGCCCATGTCCCAATTGGGATGCGCGACTGCCTGCGCGGGTGTGACGGTGCGCATCTGGTCAAGCGAGAACGACCGGAACGGCCCCCCGCTTGCGGTCAGCGTGATTTTGCGGACATGTTCCAGCTTGCTACCCGCGAGGCACTGAAAAATGGCATTATGCTCGCTGTCGACGGGCAGTAACGCGGCGCCGGACTGCCGCACAGCGGCCATCATCAGCGCGCCTGCCGAAACCAAAGCTTCTTTATTGGCAAGCGCAACGGTTTTGCCCGCCTGTATCGCGGCCATTGTGGGCGGCAATCCAGCGCAGCCCACGATTGATGCCATGGTCCAGTCGACATCCCGCTGCGCAGCCTCGACAAGCGCTTGCGCCCCTGCAGCCGCTTCGATGCCCGTGCCTTGCAGCGCGTCTTTCAGCGCCAGATAGGTAGCCTCTTCAGCGACAACCGCCAGCTCTGCGCCAAATTCAATAGCAAGCTTTGCAAGCGCAGAAGCATTGCCATTGGCGGTCAGGGCGACGACGCGATAGGCGTCACGATGCTGACGCACGAGATCGAGGGTGGAGAGCCCCACAGAGCCAGTGGCCCCGAATATCGAAACGCTGCGTGTCATCTCTAACTGCCCATCGCGCTTTGCGAAACGGTGATCAGCCCGGCGATAAATGCGACCGCAATCAGACCGTCGGTACGATCAAACAAGCCGCCATGCCCGGGGATAAGCCCTCCGGAATCTTTTACCCCTGCCCGTCGCTTCATCCAGCTTTCGAAAAAATCACCGATTTGCGCAACCACTGCAAGCGCAGCGCCGGTCAAGGCAAGACGCTGCCAACCATAAGTCAGATAAACGTCGCCATCACCCGCGTTGCCGCCCCTGAATGCGTAAATCGCGGCCTGAATAGCGATCATCATCAAGCCAGCGCCAACCATGCCACCCAGCAAACCAGACCATGTTTTCGACGGGCTGATGCGCGGCGCGATTTTTGGCCCGCCCAATGTCCGCCCCGCGAAATATGCGCCGACGTCGGTGCCGATGACACCTGCGATGAGCATGATTGTGGGCGTCATTCCAAAAAACGGCGCGCTAAACAGCAACAAAGTGAAGCAAGCCAGTCCAACGTACAAAAGCCCGCCAACAAGCCAGATGATACGCGCGGGCACATTGCGGGCAAACGCAAGCGCGAGCCTTGCAAATTCCCAATATACGCCCAATCCGACCAGAACGATCAACGCCATAAACGCATAGCCACCCAGCCAGATCGCGCCGATAGCCACTGACATCATGGCAACGCTCGACAATGTCCGCACACCTAAGTCGGAACGCGGCTTCGTTAACGGAACGATCTTATCGTTCATCGACCACCATAACGTCGTTCACGCGTCGAAAACTCGGTCAAAGCCTGTGCCAGCTCATCCTTGCTGAAATCGGGCCACAGCGTGTCTGTAAACCAGAATTCGGCATAGGCCGCCTGCCACAGCATGAAATTCGATAAGCGTTGTTCGCCCGACGTCCGGATCAAAAGGTCTAATGGCGGCAAACCGGCGGTGTCCAAATTGGCTTCGATAGATTCTAAGGTAATCTCACCCTGCGCAGCGGCGGAACGGGCCGCGCGCGCAAGCTCGTCCTGCGCGCCATAGTTCAACGCCACGGCCAGCGTCGTACGTGTATTCTGTGACGTTCGCGCAATGGAATCTTCAAGCATGTCCACAATATCGGGCGCTAATGCTTTGTAATTGCCTATTATCTTTAAACGAACATCATTGGCTGCGAATTCATCGAGGTCCGATTTGATGAAATCGCGCATCAACCCCATCAGGTCGTTGATTTCATCTTCAGGACGTTTCCAGTTCTCGCTCGAAAAAGCATAAAGGCTGAGCGCCTCCAAGCCCAGCTCGCCCGCTGCACGCACGATATTGCGAACGGTCTCAACGCCCCTTTTGTGCCCCATCGCGCGGGGCAACATGCGCTTTTTCGCCCAGCGCCCGTTGCCATCCATAATGATGGCCACATGCCGCGGCATTTTTCCAGTGCCGGCCTCAATGCGCTCAGTTTGGGAACCGGTGGTCAACACACTAGCCCGCCCGTTCGTATCGAGCACAATCGAGACACTGCGCAGAACCGACTGGCCTCTCGTCTTCGCGCGAGGCGAACGGGCAAGAGGGTGATACAGCGATCACTGGCTAAGGATTTCCTTTTCCTTATGCGCAGCGGCATCATCAACGGCCTTGATCATCTCGTCGGTCATCTTTTGAACTTCCGTCTCAAGCCGCTTGCGATCGTCTTCGCTGATTTCCTTCTTGTTCTCGTCGGTCTTCAGCCCGTCATTGGCATCGCGCCGCACGTTGCGGATCGCGATTTTCGCCTTTTCCGCATATTGACCGGCAAGCTTCGCCAGCTCTTTGCGGCGCTCTTCGGTCAAATCGGGGATAGGCAGACGCAGTGTCTGGCCATCGGTAATCGGGTTGAGGCCAAGCCCCGCCGAACGAATAGCCTTTTCTACCGGTGTCACGTTTGAGCGGTCCCAGACCTGCACAGACAACAAGCGCGGCTCAGGCGCGCTGACCGTTGCAACCTGGCTCAACGGCATGTGTGAGCCATATACTTCGACCACTACGGGGTCGAGCAAGGTCACGTTCGCACGGCCCGTACGCAAACCGGAAAGGTCGCTCTTAAAAGAATCAACAGCGCCTTTCATGCGGC
>JBILBJ010000115.1:0-5981 GCA_044353705.1 Sphingorhabdus sp.
GGTTGCACGATGCGGACGGGTGGCTTCGTCGCCAAGGCGCGCGATTTTGTCTTCTTCATAGGATTCAAAGTTGCCTTCAAACCATTCGACATGGCTGTCGCCTTCAAACGCCAAAATGTGCGTTGCAAGACGGTCAAGGAAGAAGCGGTCATGGCTGATGACCACGGCGCAACCTGCGAAGCTTTCCAATGCTTCTTCGAGTGCCGACAATGTTTCAACGTCCAAGTCGTTGGTAGGTTCGTCGAGCAGAAGCACGTTGCCGCCTTCTTTCAACATCTTCGCCATATGCACGCGGTTGCGTTCACCGCCGGACAATAAACCAACCTTTTTCTGCTGATCAGTACCCTTGAAATTGAACGCACCCACATAAGCGCGGGTTGGCGTTTCATGCTTGCCCAATTTCATAAAGTCGGCGCCGCCGGAAATTTCTTCCCACACATTCTTGTTGGGGTCGAGGTCATCGCGGCTCTGGTCAACAAAGCCCAAACGGACGGTCTCGCCGATTTCGACTTCACCCGAATCTGGAACTTCCTGACCGGTGATAAGACGGAACAAAGTCGATTTACCGGCACCGTTCGGGCCAATAACGCCCACAATGCCGCCCTGCGGAATGGTGAAGGACAGGTTTTCAAAGAGCAATTTATCACCATAGGCCTTGGTCACATTCTTGACCTCGATAACCTTGCTGCCCAACCGCTCAGGGATTTGAATGACGATCTGCGCCTTGCCGGGGGTGCGGTTTTCCTGCGCCTCGACCAGCTGGTCAAAGGATTTGATACGCGCCTTCGATTTGGTTTGCCGCGCCTTTGGACTTTGCCGGATCCACTCCAACTCGTCCTTAATCGCCTTTTGACGGCCGGCGTCTTCACGCGATTCCTGCTCCAGACGCTTCGCCTTCTTTTCGAGATAGGTCGAATAATTGCCTTCATAGACAAAGTAACGACCGCGATCGAGCTCGAGGATCCAGCTGACGACATTGTCCAAGAAATAGCGATCGTGGGTCACGAGAATGACGTTGCCCTTATAATCGACCAAATGCTTTTCCAGCCATGCAACGGACTCTGCGTCCAAGTGGTTGGTCGGTTCGTCGAGCAGCAATATGTCGGGCTTTTCCAACAAAAGCCGCGTCAGCGCGATACGGCGCTTTTCACCACCCGAAAGGCTGGTGACAGGGCTGTCGCCTGGGGGGCAACGCAGCGCATCCATGGCGAGCTCCAGCTGGCTATCGAGCGACCAGCCATCAACGGCATCAATCTTTTCCTGCAGCGTGCCCATTTCTTCCATGAGCGCGTCAAAGTCGGCATCTTCGGGCGGATCGCCCATGATGGTCGAAATCTCGTTAAAACGATCCACAAGGTCGGCAACCGCGCGCACGCCGTCCATGACGTTTTCCTTGACCGTTTTGGTCGGATCAAGCTCTGGCTCCTGCGCCAGATAGCCAACGCGGATATGTTCGCCGGGCCATGCTTCGCCGGTAAACTCTGTATCCATTCCGGCCATGATTTTCATCAGGGTGGATTTACCCGTGCCATTTGGCCCAACGATGCCAATCTTTGCATCCGGATAGAATTGCAGATTGATGTTGTTGAGGACGGGCTTGCTTGCGCCGGGGAAGGTTTTCGTCATTCCCTTCATTACGAAGCTATATTGGGCTGCCATGGGCTTTAATTCCTGTGTTGCATTACTTTTGATTTGGCCGCTTCCCTAGCTATCTGCGCGTTTCGCCGCAAGGTGGGATTGCAAATCCCGGCGATGCGATTAAGCCTGCCAAGCATGAAGAAAAACATCCTATTGCTCGCCGCAGCCTCCACGCTGTTCCTTTCGCCATCACTCGCACTGGGCGCGCCTGCGTCGCCGGACAGTGCTGCGGTCGCATCGATCCGCGACAAAGCTCTACAGAGTGACAGTTTTGCCTATGACATCGTCGAAGGGCTCACTACCGAAATCGGCCCGCGACAAGGCGGCACCGAAGCCGAAGCGCGCGCGCGGACGTGGTCGGTCAGCAAGCTAAAGGCGCTTGGATTTGATAATGTCCGCATCGAAGAATATCAGATGCCCACATGGGTGCGCGGCGAAGAAACCGCATCCGTCGTTGCCCCCTTTCCGCAGAAACTTGCCATTGCCGCATTGGGCAACAGCGGCAGCACCGGTGAAGCCGGGCTGGAAGCTGAAATCGTCTATTTCCCGACGATTGATGACCTGCGCGCAGCCGCCGATGGCAGCTTGAAAGGCAAGATTGCCTTTGTCAGTCATAATATGAAAGCCACGCAGGACGGCAGCAGCTACGGCGCATTTGGCCCTGCCCGCTTTGTCGGACCCAACATTGCTGCAAAAAAAGGCGCTGCAGCCATCGTTATCCGTTCAATCGGAACCGATTATCATCGTAACCCGCACACGGGGAACACCAACTTTGAACCGGGCGTCACGCCCATTCCCGCAGGCGCATTGTCGATACCCGACGCTGAAAATCTGGAGCGTATGATTGCGCGCGGTAAGCCGGTGGTCATGAAGCTGAAGCTGACCCCCAAAAATGTCGGGATGCAGACGTCGGGCAATGTTTTAGCCGAGGTCAAGGGTTCTAACCCCGAACTTCCCATGATTGTTATCGCGTGCCATTTGGATAGCTGGGATCTTGGAACCGGCGCCATTGATGACGCAGCAGGTTGTGGGATCATCGGGGCAGCGGCCAAGCATTTGAAATCGATGGGCCAACCCAAGCGCACCGTGCGCCTGTTGTGGGCCGGCGCGGAAGAGGTCGGCATTTGGGGTGGCCGGGACTATGGCGAAAAACACGCTAATGAGCCACACGCCTTGGCCATGGAATCGGATTTCGGCGCGGGCAAAGTCTGGGCCGTCGATTTCCGTCTACCCGAAAGCGCGTCGGCGCTTCGTGGTCAGATTGTTTCCGCATTGGCCCCATTGGGCGTTGTTCCGCGTAAGGAATTGGCCGGCGGCGGCGCGGATATTGGCGCGATAATTGCCGCGCAGAAACTGGGCATCATTGACCTGCAGCAAGATGGCACTAAATATTTCGACCTGCACCACACGCCCGACGATACGCTCGACAAAATCGACAAAGCCGAATTGCGCCAAAACGTCGCGGCATGGGTTGCGACCTTGGCGCTCGTTGCAAATTATGACGGCGAATTGAAGCCAGAGGCAGCGCGTTGAAACACGCCTTTTTCTTAGGCATCATGCTTATGGTTGCGGGCTGTGGTGACACGGCCCCAACCGAAGCGGACAAGGCGGGTGACGCGGATACGGCAGCGAACACGCAGAAAGAGGAACTGGCCGAGCAGAAGCTGACCATTGAACAAGCCGCGGAAGAAGCAACGAAGCTTATCGAGGCAGATGCAAAGGCTGAAATTGATGCGGTCAATTCAAGTGGCGGCGCTGCGCAGTAAATCATCGCAACATATCGCCGGCGATGCAGCACATGGAACGCAAAGCTGAACCGGTCGCCCAAACGGCCAAATTCTGAAAGTTTTCCGAAGAAATGGTCGGGGAGACAGGATTCGAACCTGCGACCCTCTGGTCCCAAACCAGATGCGCTACCAGGCTGCGCTACTCCCCGACATGGGATCACTGGTATAACAATGTCCGCGCGGCTGGCTGCCTGCCAAATTCCACAAAAGTGAAACTGGTGGGCCCGGAGGGACTCGAACCCCCGACCTAGCCGTTATGAGCGGCCAGCTCTAACCAACTGAGCTACAGGCCCTGACCGGCTCGCCAACTGCATGCGGGCCGATAGCCGAACTTTGGGCGAGGTTGCAAGCCTTTATCTCACCCAAAAAGATTTAAATCGGCGCGCATTCGCAATTTCCGCCATCATTTGTCGGCCGAACACTGCTGTTCCGCCATATCATTATCCCTCTTCGTCTTTTAATCCGGTTAGCCCGTCATGCACGGCGGGAAGCGACACGATCAGCGCTTGATTGTAAAAACGCAAATCTCCGCCAACATTTCGCGCAAGGCTCCGCACGAGGCGTAGGGAAAAGCCGAGCCCAAGCAATGGCGCGTCATGAGAATCATCGAGCGGACCGGAACCGAAAAGTTCGCTCTCGTCCATGTCGATCAGCTTTTTAGGCAAGGTCAGCACGAACCGGTTGACCGCATTCAAACCGGGCTCCGTCCGGAAACGACCATCGAGTATCTCGCCCGGTGCGCAGCCGATGATGACGGCAGACAATAACCGTGAGAAAAGACGTTCCGCCAGATTGTTATCCAACGCAAAGGGACGCACCGGATGCGCCCGCTCCAAATTGAGGGTTACCTGCAAAACGTTGCTCAGCTCGCGGAGTCGCTCTGCCAACCGAAGCGAAAGCCAATCGCAATCGGTCGAACCGATCTCCGTGACATAGGTTCCGGTCTCAATTTTCGCAGCGGTTGAAAGATCATCAAAGCCCGACAGCAGGCGCTGGGCATCGTGCAGGATATTTCCCGCAATTGTGCGATATTCTTCGGTCACGGGTCCAAAGAGCTGCTGTTCAATGATTTCGGAAAAGCCAATAATGGCGCCCAACGGCGTGCGCAGTTCGTGCAACAATTGCTGGATATTCTCGGCGTCATGCATGTCGCTTTCCGGTATGTGCGCGACTTCAGCGACATTGGGGCGACGCAATATCCCGCGATAGCCGTTGAACCGTCCACTGGCAGGTTCAAAAAACGGTACAGCGTTGATCCGCCAGTCCCCCGCAATCGCGGGCGCGCCGCAGAGGCGCATGCGGGTATTTTCAAGCGGCATTTTTTGGCGAAAGGCAGCGGCGCCATACGCATCTGGTCCGGGCCCAGCGTCAAAGGCGGGTTCCGCGATATTCACGCCGACAACCGCCCCCGCCGGCGCGCCCTCAACCCAGCTTAACGTGCCATGTTGGTCGGTTTCGAAGCGTATTTTGGTCAATAGGTTCGGCAAAGAAAACGGGCTGTTCGATTAAAGGTTCAACAGATGTTTCAGCCGGATCATGCTGTTCCCGCGCAATCCGCAATTTTTCGATGCGCTTAACAATGTCCCGAATTTGCAAAACCTGTGGTGCAGGCGCGACCGTCTCAGCCTCGCTTTTGTAGCAAGCGGGCGCGCAATCTGCCGAAGACAATAGCCGAAGCGCACGCAATGTCATCGGGCCATTATCCCCGCGGTTGCGCACATATTCGCGCGCGCGGGTGGACATATGGGGGACGACATCTGCCCACTCCGTGTCACTTAGCCGCGCACCACGGACCGCCGCTGCGGCAACCGCCGGGGCATCGCCCGACAGCAGCAACATCAAAGGTGCAGAACGCAGTCGCCCGGACAAGCCACGCACACATTGTTCGCGCAGCGTTGCGGGAATGATGTCCATCAACTGCCGTACTTTTTGTAATCCGGATTCCACCGTGACCGGATCAAAGTCCGACGAATTTTCCGCCAATATACCCACCAGTTGTTGCCATTTGGCATATAAGCCAATGCTGTCATCGTCCGCCTGACGCAACGTGGTTTCAAGGCGGTCGTCAAAGCGCAAATTCGGCAAGTCCCAATGCTATGTTATCCGTGCTGTGGCCGCCGGATAACCGGATATCAGGACGGGCGAAAGCGACAAAATTGGGGCGTCACACTTTGGGACAATTGCAATATAATATAATTATATTATAAAGCGGGGGCATAATCGAAATGGAAATAACAAGATCATGGCTAATATGAACCTAGATGCGATAGATATGAAGCTTTTGGCGGAATTGCAGGCTGATGGTCGCATTACCAATGTGGAGCTTGCGTCCAAGGTTGGGCTGACAGCCCCGCCATGCTTGCGGCGTATGCGCGCGTTGGAACAATCGGGCACGATTAAGTCCTATCACGCAGATGTCGACGCCAGCGCGTTGGGCTACACAATCACCGTATTTGCGATGGTCAGCTTAAAAAGTCAGGCCGAAGAAGATCTGAAGGCATTTGAGCAGCATGTTCGGGCGCTCCCCGATGTCCGCGAATGTCATATGCTGAATGG
>JBILBJ010000116.1:0-5980 GCA_044353705.1 Sphingorhabdus sp.
AACGGCGTGCCAAAGGAAATTACGATCAACCAGGCCCAGATTGCCGAAGCCTTGTCAGAACCTATTGGCACCATTCTGGAAGGTGTGCGCATCGCGCTTGAAAATACCGCGCCGGAACTGGCGGCGGACATCGTCGATCAAGGGATTGTTCTAACAGGTGGCGGCGCGTTGATGGCTGGCCTCGACGAATATCTGCGGGATGAAACCGGACTGCCGGTCACGGTCGCCGAAGACCCGCTGACCTGCGTTGCAATCGGTACAGGCCGGGCGATGGAAGACCCCATCTTCCGTGGCGTCTTGCTGACCGCCTGATCTAGGTCTCAGCATGGCGCCGCCCAAACACCGGCGCCCCGGATTTTCCCGAAAGGCGCAATATGGCCTGTTCGTGACCTATGTTGTCGCGATTGCAGGAACGATAGTGGCTGCCTTGTTGCTGGCCATATCGGTGGCGGATCCTGCCGGCTTTTCAGCGCTTCGTGCCGCAGGGGCAGAAATAACAGCGCCGGTCGCGCGTATGTTCAGCAATGTCCGGCGATCGGCGCAGAACATGAATGCGACAGCAGCAGCTTACATCAACGCAGGTTCCCAAAATGCCGCGCTTCAAAAGCAAGCAGAGGCCAACCGGAAAAAGCTGATCGAGGCGCAAGCGCTGCGTGTCGAAAACGCGCGGTTGCGAGGATTGCTAAAATTGTCCGAGGAAGGCGAAAGCCAAGTCGCCGTGGGCCGCCTCATCAGCTCAACCTCATCCAGCACGCGGCGCGTGGCGACATTGTCCATTGGCCGCAACTTTGGCGTGGAGCGCGCGCAACCTTTGCGCGGCCCTTCCGGATTGATTGGCCGGGTTATCGAAGCGGGCCCGACAACCGCACGTATTCTACTCGTCACCGACGCTGAAAATCTGGTTCCTGTCATGCGCGCCAGCGATGGCCTGCCCGCCTTCTCGGCGGGCCTTGGCAATGGCACAGTGCTGATCAAGCCGTTGAACTTGGGCGAAAGCCCGTTCAAGGTCGGCGACGTCATTGTGACGTCTGGCAATGGCGGGCTGTATCCGCCAAATATCCCCTTCGCGCGCGTTATCAAAAAAACCAGCGATGGTGCGTTGGCAATACCCTATGCCGATCCCGGCAACACGCCTTATGCCGTGGTGATACGACCATATCAGGGCGAAGCACGCGCAGCCCAGCAGGCGGTGGCGCCTGATGGTGAAACCAAGGAAGTTGCGGAATGAAAATTCCGGTGACAACCATTCGCCTGCCCACCCGTCCGGCACGGGAATATGAATCCCGTTTTGACCGCGAACAATCGCTGCTCAAGATGCTGGCCATTCCGATTGCGTCGGTCGCTATTGCATCGATGATTACGGCGTTGCCGATATTCACCAAAGAACCCCTGTTGCCGCCACTTGGACTGTTGATGTTCTTAAGCTGGCGTCTGATGCGTCCCGGGCTTCTGCCCGTTTGGTCCGGCGTGCCATTTGGTTTGATGGATGATGTGTTCAGCGGCCAGCCCTTTGGCAGCGCGGGATTGTTGTGGTCGCTCGCTATACTTGTCATCGAGATTATCGATGCGCGGGCTATCTGGCGCGATCATCTTCAGGATTGGGTTATTGCGGCTATTTTAATTGCGGCTGTGCTGTTGGGTGGATTGTGGATTGCGGGCATGGCGCACGCCGCGCCTGAGCCGGCTGTTTTGATTCCGCAGATCATATTGTCCATATTGCTATATCCGCTGGCCGTGCGAATATGCGCGCGTCTCGACAGCTGGCGATTGGCAACATGAAGGTCGAAAAACAGGTTACATCAGGACAGCTTGATTTCACGTTCACCCGCCGTGCCGCTTTTGTCGGCGGCGTGCAGGCAGCGATTGGCCTGACCGTGGCCGCGCGTATGACCTATATCGCCGTGGCCGATAACGAAAAATATAAGCTGTTGGCCGAAAGCAACCGCGTCAACCTTACCATCATCCCGCCACGTCGCGGTTGGTTCGTTGACCGCTATGGCAAACCCATCGCAACCAATCGTGCGGATTTTCGGGTCGACATCATCCCCGACCGGCTCGCCAATAAAGAACAGACTGTCAAGACGCTGGCGGAGCTGCTGGCCTTGTCGACCGACGATGTGGACCGCATCCATCGCGAGTTGAAACTGGCCCAAGGCTTTCAGCCTGTCCAGGTGGCAGACGGGCTGGATTATGAACGCTTTGCCGCCGTCAGCGTGCGCCTGCCCGACCTTCCCGGGGTCAGCCCGCGGCAGGGTTATTCGCGCTTTTACCCAAGCGGCGCGGCGGTCGGCCATCTCATCGGCTATGTCGGCACGGTGTCGGCCGAAGAATATCAAAAGAACAAAAACCCGCTGTTGATCACTCCCGGTTTCAAGGTCGGCAAGGATGGCCTCGAAAAGACGCTTGAGGACCGCCTGCAGGGCGAACCAGGCGCAAAGCGCACCGAAGTCACCGCACGCGGCAAGATCGTCCGCGACTTGGCCACCCGGCCAGACATACCGGGGAAACCCGTTCAACTGACCATCGATATCGACCTACACAATTATGCCGCGCGCCGACTTGGGCTGGAATCCGGTTCTGTGGTGATATTCGATTGCCTGACTGGTGACATTCTGACGATGGCGTCGATGCCATGCTATGATCCTAACAGCTTTTCCGATGGCATTGGCCGCGTCGAATGGAAAATGCTGAATTCGGATGACCATATTCCGATGCTCAACAAAGCATTGCAGGGGCTGTATCCGCCGGGGTCGACAGTAAAGCCTGCCGCTGCGCTTGCGATGCTGCATCATGGCGTTGATCCAGAAGAAACCGTTGTGTGTGGCGGGGGGTACCGGCTGGGTAACCGCGTGTTCAAATGCCTCGGGCGTCACGGTCCGATAAACATGGCCGACGCGCTGATGAAAAGCTGCAACACCTATTTTTATGCGATGGGCCGCCGCATTGGCTATGACGCGATTGCACCATTTTCAAAGGCGCTTGGTCTTGGACAGGAGTTCCCCCTTCCCTTTCCGTCGCAACGATATGGTACCATTCCCGATAGCGCATGGAAGATGCGCAAATATGACCAAAAGTGGAGCGAATCTGACACGCTGAATGCGACCATTGGGCAGGGCTATGTTTCGGTTAGCCCGTTCCAATTGGCGATGATGGCGGCGCGGATCGCATCGGGCCTGAACATTCAGCCTGAAATCATCCTCAAAAAACGCCCGGCGCCTGGCAGGCTAAGCTTCCCCGAAGAACATCTGGCCGTCGTGCGCGAAGGCATGAACCGCGTCGTCAACGGCGATGGCACCGCCGTTCGCAGTCGGCTTGACATTCCGGGCATCGCGATGGCCGGGAAAACCGGCACCGCGCAAGTGCGCCGCATTGCAGGATCGCAGCGTGGGCAATCGGGCGCGTGGAAATATCGCGACCATGGCCTGTTCGTGTGCTTCGCGCCTGTCGATAACCCGCGCTATGGCGCGTCGGTCGTCATTGAACATGGCATGGGCGGCGCGCGTGCTGCGGCACCGATCGCGAAAGACGTTCTGACGTTCCTCTATGACCGGGAAAAGGCGATGGCGTCGTTGGAGGCCCTCGAAGCTGGCTGGGGCGGCAATATCGAACAACGCATGGCATCCAAATATGCGGCCTTCCAAGGTCAGCCTGCGGCACCCCCGCCGCTGGATCCGACGATATGAACGGCATAGTCCCCGCCCCGATCGCAGCCCTGCCGTGGCGCGTGATTTTCATATTGTCGGCCTTGGTCGGCTTTGGTGCGACGGTACTTTATTCTGCGGCAGGTGGTAACTTTGAACCATGGGCCGGAAAGCATGTCATCCGCTTCGTGGTCCTGCTCGGCATGGCCATCGCGATGTCGCGGATGAAGCTTGAATTTTGGAAGTCGATGACTTTTCTCTTATACCTATTGCTGCTTGTCCTGCTTGTCGTGGTCCAGCTGATGGGCTTTGTCGGCGGCGGCAGCCAGCGGTGGATTAACCTTGGTATCATCACGCTTCAGCCATCGGAGCTGATGAAACCTGTGATGGTTCTTGCCGCCGCATGGTTTTTCGACCGGCTTCCACCGAACCGTATATATGGATTTGACGCCATTTGGCCGCTGGGCGCTATCCTCTTGCTGCCAAGCATATTGGTGATCATTCAGCCGGATTTCGACGCCGCCATTGCGTACGCCTTCGGGCTGGGCGTCGTTGGCTTCATGGCGGGCCTGCCACTCATATATTTCATCAGCGCGGGCGTGGGCGTCGCCGTTCTTGCACCATTGGTGTTTTTCTTTGGATTAAAGGCCTATCAACAGGACCGGGTTCTCATCTTCCTCAACCCGCAAAATGATCCGCTTGGTGCAGGTTATCATATCACCCAGTCGAAAATCGCGATCGGATCCGGCGGCATATTCGGCAAGGGCTTTGGTAACGGCACGCAAAGCCATCTCGATTATCTACCCGAAGGACATACCGATTTCGTCTTTGCCACAATGGCAGAAGAATGGGGCATCGTCGGCGGCTTTTTCATTCTGTTCATGTACTATCTGCTCATGCGCTGGGGCCTGAGCGTCGCGATGCAGAGCAAGACCCGTTACGGGCAACTGGTCGCCGCCGGCCTGACCTGCACCATTTTCTTCTATATCATGATCAACCTTCTGATGGTTGTGGGCCTCGCGCCGGTCGCGGGCATCCCGCTGCCTTTTGTCAGCCATGGGGGCTCGTCGATGCTGACCATGATGCTGTGTGTAGGAATCCTGATGTCCATCGAGCGCCACCCGGGCGCAAAGCGTGGACAATTCCAATAAGTCCCTTTGTCATGCTTGACAAAGGCCACGAAACCCATCAAATGCGGCGCTCCAAACGGGCCTGCGCATCTGGCCAGCCCGAAATGGGGACGCTTAGCTCAGTTGGTAGAGCAGCTGACTCTTAATCAGCGGGTCGTGGGTTCGAACCCCTCAGCGTCTACCATTACTTTCAAAAGTTAAATCCATTCCTTCGGGGAAATGGAAATCCAAGCCGGGTTTTTGAGGGACGGCGTGCTATTGTGGGCACCCATGACGTCGACAACATTGATATTCAAATTCAACCCGGTGCTCTGGTTTCTGGCAACAATACCCCTGAAGCCGGTGCCAGTCACGGTCCCGGTCGCGGTCACCGAGAGCGAGCCAGTGCCGTCATTACGTGCACTGATGCCAGTGTTTCCTGAAACCGAAGCAGCGGCGATGGTCAGGTCGGTACCAAAGTTGTTGGCACGTATGCCCAAGTCCGCTCCGGTCACACTGCCCGTCGATGTAACGGAAAGTGCGCCAGTACCGTTGTTGCGCGCGTCGATACCGTCTTGGCTTCCCGAAACATCGGTGGCGGTAATGGTTAAATCGGTACCCGGTGAATTGTTGATGGCATTAATGCCATCGCCGGCACTTTCCGTTACAAGTGCCGGTGCCGAAACCGTCAAGGGACCGGGGCCACTTTCCGTCGCCACTATGCCCGCCAGAGCATAAGCGGACGGAGCCGTAGCCGTCAGCAACCCGCCCCCCAAAACCATTCCCGCAGCAAGGGCCGCCAAGGAAGCACCGCCAGCTAATTTCCCGCCAAGCGGTTTATGTTTGGAATTTGTGGGTGAAATGAACGAATTTTTTCTGCGCATTTGGGGCGCATGGTCAACAATCTATTACGGCTGAAATAGGACAAATGCGGCAAGCTTAGATTGCCACACCGCTTAAACGCGGGCCCAATACCCAATTCAAGAAGTCGTGCCATTGGCCAACTGTGAACAAATGCAACTAGCTACAATTGTTCACAGTCTTAACCTTAGGGAACTTAACGAGTTCCCGCAGTTTCTTGTAAGTCGATGTCTTCGATGGGAAGATTGCGTGAAATTCTTGTATTCGGACTATTTGTTCAATCGAATACTTGTCCGGCAACAGCGGGACGTTCTCATGTGTCAGATGGACACGACGTTGCCCAAACCCGTTTGCGCGATCTTGGATTGC
>JBILBJ010000117.1:0-5921 GCA_044353705.1 Sphingorhabdus sp.
CATGCCGCATATAATCCACCAGCAACGCGCCGTTCGCCGTCACGCCAGCATCCGAAAGCGTGGTGGGCAAGCCCGCGGCTTTCAGCAGCCGCGACACGCGCTGGGCATCTTCTGCGGCGCAGAGACCAAGCCGAACCGAATAGCGAAACGCTAGCGCCATGCCCGCGGCGACGGCTTCGCCATGGAACAGCCTGTCCGAAAAGCCTGTGTCGGCTTCCAACGCATGGCCAAAGGTGTGGCCCAGGTTCAACAGTGCCCGCGTGCCCGTGCGTTCGGTCTCGTCAGCGGCGACGATGCGCGCTTTGGATTGCACCGATGTTATGATGGCCCGCGCGCGAATGGCGGGGTCACCGGCAAAAAAGCTGTCCAGATTGTCTTCGCAATATAGGAAGAAATCGGGGTCATCGATCAGGCCATATTTCACCACTTCGGCAAAACCAGCCGCCAATTGGCGCGGCGGTAGCGTTGATAACAATTCAGGGTCGATCAGCACCAATGCGGGCTGATGAAATGCACCGACGAGGTTTTTGCCGGCTGCGCTGTTGATCGCGGTCTTGCCGCCGACGCTGCTGTCCACTTGTGCCAGCAAGGTCGTCGGGATTTGCACGAACGAACATCCGCGCTTTACAATATGCGTTGCAAAACCGGTGATGTCGCCGACAACACCGCCGCCCAAAGCGATGACATGATCGCTGCGTTCCACATGCTGCGCGAGCATCCAGTCGGTCAGCTTTTCCAACTCAGCCCAGCTTTTGCCAGCCTCACCCGCAGGCAAAATATATGCTGCGGTTTCGACGCCAGCGGCGGAGAGCGCGGCTTCAAGCGCGGGCCAAACGGCGCGGGCAACATTTTCGTCTGTGACCACCAACAACCGGTTGTCGCGCGCATAGGGTGCGAGATATTCCGGTGCCTGTGCCATTAAACCCGCACAGACATGAATGTCATAAGGTGCATTGGTCAGGTCGACGGAAATGACGGTCATTGGGCAAGCGCCTTCAGGATATTTTCAATGGTCCGCATATGCGGCGATGTATCGCTGCGGATATGGATATTGGCCGTCGCATATAGCGGGTTTCGAATCTTGCCAAGTTCCGTCAGGACTTCAACAGGGTCCTTATCCTTTAGCAAAGGCCGGTGGCTGCGCCGACGAACGCGGTCAGCCAGTACTTTTACGTCCGCGTCCAGCCAAATCGATATCGCGCGGTCCAATATCAGTGCACGGGTGTCCGCATTGACGAACGCGCCGCCGCCTGTGGCGATAATCTTTGGTGCACCCTCGACAAGCCGCGCAATAACCCGCCGCTCGCCATCGCGAAAATAGCCTTCGCCGAACTTTTCGAATATTTCGGAAATGGAAAGTCCAGCAGCACGTTCAATTTCATCGTCAGCATCAGCAAAAGGCACATTTAATCGCGCCGCCAAGCGCTTTCCAATGCTGCTTTTACCCACGCCCATCATCCCGACCAGAACGACCGGCCGGTCAATTACCGGGTCGGTTACTGTTCGGTCGTTGCCGATTTTTTGTTCATCGTTTCCGGGCATTGCGACACTGCCTATATATCGGCTATCCCTAACCCGAAAGTCATTTGCCACTTATTCGGAAAATTGTGGAAAAGCAGTATATTACACAATGGTCCATAAGCGGCGGACATAAAAACCGGTTTTTGTGCTTTCTAATTGTTGCGGCAGTGGCATTTGGCTTGCTACTCTAATGTGCGTGGTTAGGCGGTGAACAACGTATGCAGATAAGAGAAATTGCAGTGCAGCCCCAAAAAATTGAGATAGGTTCGCGTCATTGACTGATAAAATAACAAAAGGCGGCCTTTTGGCGGCAGCCGCTGTCGTTCTCGCATTTGCTTTGCCCGCATTGGGGCAGCAGGGTCCGGAGTCACTTCTTCCCGAAGGCTTTGGCGACCCCGCGCCGTCAGTGCCCAATAATCCCGCGCGTCCTTCGTCTTCATCACCGTCAACCGCCAAGGCCGGAACATCATCGGCAAATCCGGCATCGGGTGAAGCCAGCACGGACGCTGCGGCTGATGACGCCGAAGAGGATGAAGAAGACGCACAGGAAATGGTCATTCGGTATGACGTTCCCCCTGCTGCCCGCCGTTCGCTCAATGCGATTGGCATCATCTCCGAAACATCGGGTGGATTTCCGGCGGAGTCCTTTGGCGCGACCAATGGCGCTTTCCTGAAACAGGTTGTCGAACGCACAACAGGCCCAATCGCGTCGCGTTGGGGCACGATCATGGCACGGCGGTTGCTCGCCAGCCGGACCAATACGCCACAGGGCGTAAACGGCGCGGACTGGACCGCAGGACGGGCGTGGTTGTTGCTGCGTATGGGGGACTCGGTTGTCGCCCGTGGGCTTGTTCAGCAAGTCGATGCTGGCAATTATACCAAACGGCTTCATGAGGTCGCGATGCAGACCTATCTCGCCAATGGCGATCTGGCGGGCATATGTCCTTTGACCGAAGGCGGCGTTCGCCTTGTGAACAGCGGGCGCTGGAAAATGTCGCGGGCTATTTGTGCTTCGCTGGCTGGCGAACAAGGGGCCGCAACGGGCTTCATCAATCAGGGACGCTATCAGGGCTGGGTTCGGGGCGTCGATTATCTCTTAACCGAAAAGGCCGTGGGTGCGGGCATCAATGGCCGCCGTTCGGTTAAAATCGAATGGGATGGCGTTGAGGGGATGAACCCATGGCGCTTTGGTTTGTCCGCTGCCGTTGGTCTTGAGCCGCCGAAACAGTTGTTTAGCAAGAGCGGTCGCCAGATTGATGGATGGCGTGCGCAATTGCCGATGTTTGCACCCGCGATACGCGCCAAATATGCACCCGGTGCCGCGGCCCTTGGCGTGCTTTCCAACCGCGATATGGTCGATCTTTATGCGCAGGTTCTCGACGATCCCGATGCACCTGATGCGATCAAAACGCAGGCGGAAAATCTGGGCAACGCCTATACCGCATCGGACGATTCCGGAAAAGTTGCAGCAATGGCGTCGATTTGGGGCGCAGAGCGGACGGGCGTGGACTATCTGGCGGCGCTTGTCATGACGGCACGCGCGGCAGCGCTTATAGACCCAAGTTCAGACCATGCCGGGCAGGCGGATGGGTTGATTGCATCAATGTTGACGGCGGGGCTTGATCGTTCGGCGGCGCGATGGAGCAATATCGTTTCGGGCGGTTCGCTGGGTTGGGCGCTCGTCACTTTGGGCGCACCCGGCCGCGTTACTTTGGCGGATTATGGCGATCTCGATGAATTTTACGGCAATGACGACAGCGTTGACGGGCATAAGTCCGCGCTTTTGCTCGCCGGACTTGCCGGGCTGGGTCGCGTTGAATCGGGCGCGCGCACTGATTTTGGTAGCGATCTGAAGGTAAATATTACGCGGCAAACGGCTTGGTCAAAAGCGATTACGGCCGCGGCAAATCGCGGGGAGCAAGGCACGGTCGCACTGATGGCAGTTGCCGGAATGCAGGCCCCGTCATGGGCTTCGGTGCCTGCGCATCATGTATATTATATCGTGCGGTCGCTGCGTCAGGTGGGTCTTGAGGCGGAAGCCCGCATGATTGCGGCCGAAGCGGTCACGCTTGCGTGATATTCAAGGCAGCGGCGCCTGATCGACGGATATGAGCGCGACAGACCGCGATCTGATAGCGCGCTTCATTGAAATGATGGCGGCGGAACAGGGGGTCGCTGCAAACACCAGCGCGGCTTATGCGAGCGACCTGCTTGCGGCATCCAGCCTGACCGGTGGAAAGCTTGCCCATGCCAATGCCAATATGTTGGTGACGCTTTCAAGCCACTGGCGCGACCTTGCCAACAGTTCAGTCGCGCGAAAATCATCGGTACTCCGGCGCTTTTTCGGGTTTTTGCATGAGGAGGGTTTTCGCGATGATAATCCGTCCGCTGCTTTGCCCAAGCCTGCGCAAGTGCGCGCGCTACCGAAAATCCTCGACACGGCGGAGGTCGATCTTTTGTTCGCGGCAATTGAGGCAAAGCTCGCGCAGCCCGCTCCTGCGTCTACGGACTATCGGCTGTCTGCATTGATTGAGCTGCTCTACGGCTCCGGCTTGCGTGCGACCGAGTTGGTTGCGCTGCCGCGTAGTGCGATCGTTTCGGACAAGCCGTTCATCATCGTCAAGGGCAAGGGCGCGAAGGAACGGATGGTGCCCATTTCAAATCGTGCGCGGCAGGCCGTTGGCACATGGCTTGCGTTCGTTCCGGAAAAATCGCGCTTTTTGTTTCCGTCGCGCGCGGGGCATATCAGCCGCATTCGGCTGTTCCAGATTATCAAGGCGCTCGCCGCCCAATCCGGTTTAGATCCCGCCAAGGTCAGCCCCCATGTGCTGCGGCATGCCTTTGCAACGCATCTTTTGGCGGGCGGTGCGAACCTAAGGGCGCTGCAGGCGATGTTGGGCCATGTCGATATCGCGACCACGCAAATTTACACCCATTTGGACAGCAGCCGTCTGGTGGAGTTGGTCAACCGCAGGCACCCGTTGGCAATGCGCACGTTGACCCGTGGCGCGACAGGCTCTAACCGGCAATCATGATGGTATATCTTGAATTCGAAAAACCTGTCGCCGCTTTGGAAGCACGTATTATTGAACTGCAGGATGCTGCGCGCGAAAGCGACATTGATGTCAGCGCCGAAATTGGCAAGCTGCGCGCCAAAGCCGACAAGCAGCTTAAGGACACGTACGCGAACCTGACCGCGTGGCAGAAAACGCAGGTCGCGCGCCATCCTGAACGGCCGCATTTCAAAGATTTCATCGCGTCGATATTTGAAGATTTCATGCCCTTGGCCGGCGACCGCGCCTTTGGCGACGATCAGGCGATTATCGGCGGGCTCGCCCGACTCAATGGTCGGCGCGTCATGGTCATTGGCCATGAAAAGGGTGACGACACGCAAAGCCGTATTCGCCATAATTTCGGTATGGGCAAGCCAGAAGGCTATCGCAAAGCTATCCGGCTGATGGAACTTGCCGACCGGTTCGGTATTCCGGTGGTCAGCCTGGTGGATACATCGGGTGCGTTTCCGGGCATTCAGGCCGAAGAACGCGGTCAGGCCGAAGCCATCGCCCGCTCCACAGAAAAATGCCTCGCGCTTGGCGTGCCGATGATCGCCTGCATCGTGGGTGAGGGCGGTTCGGGCGGCGCGGTTGCGCTTGCGGCTGCGGACCGTGTCTTGATGTTTGAATATGCCGTGTATTCCGTCATTTCGCCCGAAGGATGCGCGTCAATTCTCTGGCGGACAGGCGACAAGGCAGCGGATGCTGCGCAGGCCATGAAGATGACCGCCGATGATCTGAAAGCGCTTCGGATTATCGACCGAATCGTCAAGGAACCCATGGGCGGTGCGCATCGCGACCATGCGCTTGCGGCTGCATCGCTTGGGAAGGCGATTGATGAGGAGATTGCAGCGCTCTCTGCCTTTTCATCGAAAGAGCTCCTGCAGCAACGCCGGGCGAAATTCTTGGCGATGGGTGCGTAAGCCTATACGTTCATACGTCTTGGGCGGAAGATGAAGACCGCTACATATTAAATAAAAAGGGCGGGAACCGCGAAGTTCCCGCCCTTCTATGATTGTTCGGGCTTTTTGCCCGGTAACCAGCTTTATTTATTGATGTTGTTGCCGACCTTATCGAAGGTATTGCCCATGGTGGTGCCGAGCGTGGTCATTGCCGCGATTGCAGCAACAGAAATCAAGGCCGCGATCAAGCCATATTCAATTGCAGTCGCACCGTTTTCATTTTTGAAGATTTTCTTGATAATTTTCATCTTAATTCTCCTGTTGTTCATCCACCCGGGCGGTTTTGTAAATATTAACCGTAATCAGTGTGATATATCATCAATGGTTACTAGGCTCAGGATGCATTAAATTAGTTGCATGTAAGGGCGAAGTTTGATTCAACTGA